>DCPV01000078.1 GCA_002323775.1 Firmicutes bacterium UBA1535
CGCTCTTCCGATCTGATTTCAATTTGGATATATTAACATATTCTAAGGAAGTAGCTAAAGTAAATTATAAATATATTTGTAAGAGTTGTGGTATATCTTATTCAAGAAGTAATAGGGATAAAAAATATAAGCTAAAAGTATGTCGTAAGTGCGGCAATAAATTTAAAGAACTTAGTTACAAATGATTGGAGTAAAAGGATGACTTTCGATATTAGAAATAAAAAATAACATAAAATTAAGAAAAAAACTATTGACATTTATATTAATTTCTAATATCATAAATTGAAATAAATATTTTGCGATGATAAAGAGGAGTAAATATTAAAAGCCTTTAGAGAGTGCAGTTCGTTGGCTGAAAGACTGCATAGGAAATATATATTGAAGGTAGCTTTGGAGCATTTAATCTGAAATAGCAGTAGGATTAAACGGATAAAACCGTTAAATAATTAAGAGCCGTAATTGGAATTTAGGTGGTACCGCGGGTTTTCTCGTCCTATATAGGAGGAGAAGGCTCGCTTTTTGTTTTAGAAAAGATTATATATTAGAAATTTTATTAAGATTATAGGCTTTTATATCTGTAGAAGCTCTGTAAATTATATATTGCTTGAAATTTTAGATTATAAATTATTATTAATCAAAGATAATATAAATAAGAAAGAAGGAACGATTATGAACACAAAATACAATCCAAAAGATTTTGAAGAAAAAATTTATAAGCTTTGGATGGATGAAGACTGCTTTAGAGCAGATGTAAATAAAGATAAAAAACCATTTACTATTATCCTGCCACCGCCAAATATCACAGGGCAACTTCATATGGGACATTCACTTGACCATACCCTACAAGATGTTTTAATAAGATGGAAAAGAATGCAGGGTTTTGAAGCTCTATGGCTGCCGGGAACAGATCACGCCAGTATAGCTACAGAGGTTAAAGTAGTTGAGAGAATAAAAGAAGAAGAAGGTAAATCAAAGGAAGAACTTGGGAGAGATGAATTCTTAAAAAGAGCTTGGGCTTGGAAAGAGGAGTATGGCGATAGAATAGTTGAGCAAATGAGAAAGCTTGGAAACTCCTGTGATTGGTCAAAAGAAAGATTTACAATGGACGAAAGCTGCAACAAGGCTGTTACGGAGGTTTTCATTAGACTTTATGAAAAAGGACTTATATACAAAGGAAACAGGATTATAAACTGGTGTCCGGACTGTTTGACATCTATATCGGATGCAGAGGTTGAGCATGAAGATAAGCCGGGCAAATATTACTATGTAAAATATCCATATGCAGATAATCCTAATGAATTCTTTATAGTTGCAACAACAAGACCTGAAACAATATTCGGCGATACTGCCATAGCCGCACACTATAATGATGAAAGATATAAAAATTCAATAGGTAAAAAAGTTATAGTTCCATTAGTAGGCAGAGAAATTGAGATAATAGGTGATGAATATCCGGATATGACTAAGGGTACAGGTGCACTTAAAATAACTCCATGCCACGACCCTAACGACTTTGAGATAGGACTAAGACACAATCTCGAATTCATTTCATGTATGAATGAAGATGGTACTATGAATGAAATTGCCGGCAAATATAACGGTATGGATAGATATGAATGCAGAAAAGCATTTGTTAAAGAATTAGAAGATAATGGATTTATATTAAAAATAGAAGATACATCACACAATGTAGGAACTTGCTATAGATGTCACAATGTTGTTGAGCCAAGAGTTTCAGACCAATGGTTTGTTAAGATGGAAGAACTCGCAAAGCCGGCGATAGAAGCCGCACAAAATAAAGATGTACAGTTTGTTCCGGAGAGATTTACAAAAATCTACTATAACTGGTTAGAGGGAATAAGAGATTGGTGTATATCAAGACAATTGTGGTGGGGACACAGAATACCGGCTTATTACTGCAAGGATTGCGGTGAAATGATGGTACAAAGAGTTGCTCCTGATAAATGCAGCAAATGTGGAAGTACACATATTAACCAAGATGAGGATGTACTTGATACATGGTTTAGTTCAGCTTTATGGCCATTCTCGACACTTGGCTGGCCGGAGAAAACTCCTGAGCTTGACTATTTCTTCCCAACAGATGTTTTAGTAACCGGTTATGATATAATATTCTTCTGGGTTGTAAGGATGGTGTTTTCAAGTATTGAGCAGATGGGCGAAGTTCCGTTTAAGCATGTGTTCATACATGGTCTTGTAAGAGATGCAGAGGGAAGAAAGATGTCAAAATCATTAGGCAATGGAGTTGACCCACTTGAAGTTATAGATCAGTATGGGGCGGATGCTCTAAGATTTATGCTTATGACAGGTATTTCTCCGGGTAATGATACAAGATTTAAGATTGAAAAATTAGAATCTTGCAGAAACTTTGCAAATAAACTATGGAATGCCTCGAGATTTGTTCTGATGAATCTGAATAATTCAGAAGAAGCTTCAAATTCAAATGAGGGCGACAGCTTAATAGATGAAAAAACTGCTATGTCTAATCTAAAAGCAGAAGATAAATGGATAATTTCAAGAATGAATACTGTTTCAAGTGAAGTAACACAAAATCTTGAAAAATTTGAGCTTGGTATAGCTGCACAAAAGATTTATGACTTTATATGGAATGAATACTGCGACTGGTATATCGAGATTGTAAAGCCAAGGCTGTATGGTGAGGATAAATTAACTAAGGATACAGTTAAGTTCGTATTAATCAAGGTATTAAAGGATATGCTTAAGTTATTACATCCGTTTATGCCATTTATAACTGAAGAAATTTGGTCTAATCTGCCAAATACTTCATCCAGACTTATAAAAGCAGATTGGCCGTCTTATGATGAGAATGAGCATTTTGAAGCTGAGGAACAAAATATGCAGTTTATCATGGAGGCTGTAACTAAAATAAGAAACATAAGAGCTGAAATGAATGTTGCTCCGTCAAGAAAGGCAAGAGCTGTATTTATACCTTCAAAGGAAGCTGTTAAAGCTTATTTATCAGATGCTTCATCATACTTTGCAACACTTGCAAATATTACAGAAATTCAAGTGCTTAGCGATAAATCACAAGTAAATGAAGACACAGCAACAGCAGTTATGGATGGAACAGAAATTTGCTTGCCGCTTGCAGACTTGATAGACTTTGAAAAGGAAATAGAAAGATTAGAAAAAGAAAAAATTAAGCTTCAATCAGAACTTGATAGAGTTAATGGAAAGCTTTCAAACGAAAAATTCATGAGCAAAGCTCCTGAAAATGTAGTTGCAGAGGAAAGAGAGAAATTAGCAAAGTATCAAGAAATGATGAATACAGTATCAGAAAGATTAGAACAGATGAAAAATAAATAAGCAGGTAAAACAAGAGAGAAAAGGGAAAATAGGCAAGTATTTCTTGACTTTTGACAAAATTCGCTATATTATATATATTAAATATAGCGAATTTTTTTAATTTTTTGGCAAATATTAGTGCGATTTTAATTTTATGTTAAATATGTTAAAAAGTTAAAAAAGAATTTATTCAGATTAACATTTATAAAAGTTTATGGAGGATACATAATCATGAAAAAATGGTTTGCCAATTTAAGAATAGGTATTAAAATTACTTTAGGATTTGTTATTGTCGCATTAATTGCAGGTGTAGTGGGAATAGTTGGAGTTTTAGGAATAGGCGAGATTGCTACTTCCTATTATCATGTATATACTTCTTCAATCAATTTACTTGAACAATTAGAGTCTATTAGCTCTAACTTTCAATCATCAAGAACGGCTTTATCAAATTTAGTTTTAGCAGAAGAAACATCTGATAAGGAAGCGATGATAAAAAGCTTCCAAACTAAGACAGCTTTAATACAAGAGAAACTTAATGAGTGTATAAATATTCAAAATAAATACGGTAAAAACACAAGAGTTGATGTAAGTGAAAATTTAAAAAAGATAGAAGATTTTAAAATAGCTTTTGATAAGTTCAGTGAAGTGGCTGATGAATTTATAAAAAGTCCTCTTGCCATGTCCACCTCCCGTCGAAAGGATGCTATCAGATCACTTGGTGAAGGAAGTGAGATAAATAATATAAGTATTGAAATAGAAAATTCAATTGCTAAATTAATTAGCTTCAATAAGGATGTTACTTCAGATTCTATTAGTAGAAATGATAGCTCATCAGTCAATTCAAGGATTATTATAATAGTAGGTTCTGTTTTGGCTATTATCTTTGCGATTATAACAGGTATATGGATTGCACGAGGTATATCAAAGAGAATTGAACTTGTTGTAGATGCTGCCGGTAAGCTGGCTGAGGGTGATACTAATGTTAATGTTAATATAGATTCTGATGATGAAACAGGAGTTTTGGCAAAAACATTTAGTCATATGTCGGATACATTAAAATCTATGATAGGTGATACCAAATACATATTGGGTGAGCTTGCAAGTGGTAATTTTTCCGTAGATACAAAGAATAATAGCGTTTATATAGGAGATTATCATTCTATATTAGATAATATGCTTAAGTTAAGAAATAATCTTAACGATACATTACGAAACATTAACTCGGTCGCTGAGCAGGTGGAATCAGGTTCTTCACAAGTATCTAGCGGAGCACAGGCATTAGCGGCAGGCTCTACGCAGCAGGCTGCCTCTATACAAGAGCTATCTGCTTCTATTGAAAAAATTGCAGAACAGGCTGAGGAAAATTTATCAATTGTTGAAATCGCTGCTGGACATATTGAGCAGGCAGGAGCTGGTGTAACATCAGGAAATGCGCATATGGGGCAACTTACAAGTGCAATGGATGATATAGGCTCTGCATCAAGTCAGATTGCTAGTATCAGTAAGGTTATTGAAGATATCGCATTCCAAACTAATATTCTCGCACTGAACGCCGCTATTGAAGCAGCACGAGCAGGCTCTGCCGGAAAAGGCTTTGCAGTTGTAGCAGATGAGGTTAGA
>DCPV01000168.1:0-687 GCA_002323775.1 Firmicutes bacterium UBA1535
ATCTGCTACAACAGCAAAGCCTTTACCGGCAGCACCTGCTCTTGCAGCTTCAACAGCTGCATTTAATGCCAGTATATTTGTTTGGAACGCTATATCTTCTATCGCTTTGATTATCTTGCTAATTTCGGAAGACTTAGTGTTAATTTCCTCAATCGCAACTATCATATTTTGCATTTGATTGCTGCTCTTATCGGCTGCCGTACCTAGCGTTTGTATATGATTAGCTGCAACCTTAGCATTTTCAGCATTTTTATTAACATTATTTGAAATCTCTTGAATAGTAGCAGATAATTCCTCTATTGAGCTAGCCTGTTCAGTTGCACCCTGTGCAAGTAATTGAGAGCCACCTGCAACTTGAACCGAGCTATCTGACACAAGATTTGATATCTCAATCATTTTTCCAATCGTATCTTTAAACATATCCGATGTGTGAAGCAATGATTTCTTTATTTTTGCAAACTCCCCATCATAATCATATTGAAGATTTAAACTTAAATTACCATTGCCTAATTCATCAAGTGAATATGAAATTTCATTTATATAATCTATATATTTTGATAATCTTTGTGTTAATCCTTGTATGGCAGCAGCTAGTTGTCCAACTTCATCCCTTGAACTTATATTTATAACACTGCTTAAATCTCCATCCGCAAGTTTTCTGGAAATATCAGTTAATTCTCTGATAGG
>DCPV01000168.1:753-5826 GCA_002323775.1 Firmicutes bacterium UBA1535
AGAAACAAGTAATGTAGCAATTGTAGAATAAAGCTGACTATATAATTCTCTGCTGGTTGGCACAATAGCTATTTTCCACCCATTACTCATCGTTGCATATCCTACAATCAGTTGCTCATTATTAATTTTATCACTAAAATATCCACTGTCTTGGTTTTCCATTAAGCTTGCTAATGCTGAATATGCTCCATTTTCAACCGTTGATAAATTTTCACCATTAACATAATCAGGATGTGCAATATAATTATTCTGCTCATCTAACATAAATATGTAGCCTGTATTATATACATTGTTATTATTTATTATCTGAAGTATATATTCGAAATCAAAATCTATACCAACAACACCGAAGCCTTTAGAATCAATATAAAATGGCAAAACAAACGATATAATAGTTTTATCCAGATTTGCATTATAATACGGACTCATCCATGTGGCTGTACCATTCTTTAAAGGCTCATAAAACCAACCTACATGCTCCTTATCATCAGCATCGTAAGCTAGCAAGTCAGTAGGAGTTACCGCTTCCATTTTTCCGTCTCCATCAACATCAGTGTAGAACAAACCTGATGTACCATAAGTAAGCTTTGGGTCATACCTAACATATGCAGATAATAGTCCTTCTATCTTTCCTAATTGGTTTATAGCTATAGTATTAATTAATCTTTCATAATCCTTAAAATAAGACATATCTTTGCTATAAAGCTTTGATTTGTCAATGCTGTTTGTAATTGCAAATTCAACATTATCAATTTTTCCCTCAACACTTCTTAAAATCCTATCTACCTCACTTACATTTTGGGTAGACATAGATTTAAGCTGTGTAGCTGAACTTGTCTTAATTTCTTCGTTAAATTTAAAAATTGATACACACGACAACGATATAAAAGTTATCAAAACCATTGAAATTGTCAAACTGAAAACCTTGTTACTAATTTTTTTCATTATGGGCTTCTCCATTCTAATAAGATAATTTATATACCACCCTTTATGCACAAAAATATTTAATATGTAATTATAGCAATTATTTACAAATAAATCAATAATATTACATAATATTGCATTATAATTTTTTTGCACAACATGATATGTTTGTGTTGCTTGTCTACTGCCTTTTTCTATATTTTATAAGAAAACTGCCTAATTAACGTATAAATTAAGTATAAATTAACAAAAAAGAGTAGATTGATTTCTACTCTTTAAATATGCTTATTTCATTGATTTTCTCTGATTATTTTTTTGATTCCTCACTCGATACTAATAAATCTAATTTTCTATAATTTTCTAAAAAACTACTAAGTTTATTCTCAAGACTTTTCTTATATCCTTCAAAATTTCCTTCAGGATTAAGTGCAAAATCTGTTAAACTATCAAATGATAGATATGTTTCAATTAATATATCGTTATACCTTTTATTATTTAATTTTTCTAGTACTTGAACATATTTTTTTGCTAAGTTCTTATGAATTTCTATCCTTTGAGTCTTTGATTTTATTTTATAATCTTTATAAACATTATCTACTGCTTGACTAAATTCAAAAAAAGTATAATAACTTTTTGGATATTTACTACTATCACCAATAAAATTAAAATCTTTAATAATGTAAGGATCAGTTTCAGGATCAAGGTCTTGATATATTGCATTTTTCCATACTCTTGACACTAAATAGCATATATCCTCTGATGTTTTCCCACTTTCATTCATTATCCTTTTTATTTCAAGCAAAGTTTCCATATATTCAGCTTTTTCTTGTTTCTGCTTATCTGAATAAACTTTATAACAAAAAAATACACTGCCTATAATGATTATTATAATTAAAGAAAATATAAGTTTTTTAAAACTTTTCTTCTTTTTAGGTTTTTGCTTTATATCCATTGAAATTACATCAGACTCTTGTTCCTGTTTTTTTATTTCTTTATCATCTATAATTTCTTCTATTATTATTTCTTTTATCTCAGGATTTCCACAATGTGGACAAAACTCTGCTTTGTCTGATATTTCTTTTCCACATTCTTTACAAGTAATTAATGCCATTTAATTTTCCTCCCCAAACTGTATATCATGGATATAAATAATATATCATAATATGCAATAATTGTCAAAATTTAATTTTTTATGGTTAATATTGCCACAATTTAATTTCATTATAGTTTAATTTTTTTAATATTTTTCTCCAAAATAATGAAATATTTAAAAATTATATAATAAATTAGTCAATGGTATTATACCTTATACTGAAGCAAGAAGAATAGAAATAATTACCCAATTACTAAACTCACCAAAAATACAAGTTTTAATGTCAAGCCTTTTTAATAATTATTCCAGTTGGCTTTCACTATATGTCTGTTTAATTGGCTTAAGTCCTTATATGTTCTTATAAATAAATCAAAGGTATATAACGAGAAATTATTTATTACCATATGCCTTTTATAATCTTGCACTGCTATATTTATGGTCACCTACTTTTCACTTTTTTTATACTAATACACATAAAAAACCACCCACAATCTAATAAATTTTATCAAAAAATTGTAGGTGGAACTTGTAAATTATTACTATTTATTTATTTGTTTGCATATATTAAACTTTTAGATTACTATTTTAAAGCACATTTTTATATTCAATATAAAATATTATTGATTTTTCAATATTACATCGTGTGCTCCACCCTCTGTTATTGAGGTTGAGGATACTAAGCATAATCTCGATTCGTCGTGTAATTGTTTGATTGTAAGGCATCCACAGTTGCACATTGTTGATTTTACCTTGTGGAGAGTAATTCTTAGTCCATCGTCAAGTGATCCAGCATATGGAACATATGAATCAACGCCCTCCTCAAATTGAAGTTCTTTTTTACTGCTTCCTAAATCATATCTTGCCCAGTTTCTTGCTCTATTTGCACCTTCACCCCAGTATTCTTTAACATATCCGTTACCAAGCTTGATTTTAGCTGTTGGGCTTTCATCAAATCTTGCAAAATATCTTCCCAGCATTACGAAGTCTGCTCCCATTGCAAGCGCTAGAGTCACATGGTAGTCATGTACAATTCCTCCATCAGAGCAAATAGGTATATATATACCTGTTTCTTCAAAGTATTCGTCTCTTGCAGCTGCAACTTCAAGAACTGATGAAGCCTGTCCCCTACCTATACCCTTTTGCTCACGAGTTATACAGATAGAGCCTCCGCCTATACCTATCTTAATAAAGTCAGCACCAGCGTCTGCCAAGTATCTGAAGCCTTCTCTATCTACTACATTGCCTGCTCCAACCTTTATATTGCTATCATAATTTTTTATCCATGCAATAGTGTCTTTTTGCCACTCGCTAAAGCCCTCTGATGAGTCTATACAAAGTATATCAACTCCAGCCTCTACAAGTGCCGGAACTCTTTCATCAAAATCTCTTGAGTTTATACCTGCGCCTACTATATAGCTTTTGTTTTTATCCAGTAATGACAATGGATGCTCCTTATCATCAGAGTAGTCCTTTCTAAATACCATATTTACTAAGTTAAAATCCTTGTCTACTATAGGAAGTGAATTCAGCTTATGCTCCCAAATTATATCATTGGCTTCCTTTAAGCTAATTCCCTCTGTTCCTATTACAAGATTTTCAGCCTTTGTCATAAAATCATTGACTTTTTTATCAAGAGAATCTCTTGTTACCCTATAATCTCTGCTTGTTACAACCCCTGCTAATTTCCCTTTTGGAGTTCCATCAAAAGTAATCGCCATAGTAGAATGTCCAGTTTTCTCTTTTAATTCTAAAACATCCTTCAATGTATGCTCAGGTGTAAGGTTTGAATCACTAATTACAAAGCCTGCCTTGTATCTTTTAACTCTACTAACCATTTCTGCCTGTTCTTCTATGCTCTGTGAGCCATAAATAAAAGAAATTCCTCCGTTTTTAGCCAATGCGACTGCCATATTATTGTCAGATACAGATTGCATAACAGCTGATACCATAGGAATTTTTAGACTTAAATCAGGCTTCTCGCCCTTCTTATATCTTACAACTGGTGTTTCTAAATTAACATTTTCAGGAATACAATCCTTTGTAGTCAGATTAGGAATTAACAGATACTCCCCAAATGTTCTTGATGGTTCTTGAATAATCTTTGCCATTTTTGTAAATACTCCTTATTTTTTATTCGTTCTATAAAACTTCATATTATTTTATTATAATAAAAAGTTTTTTCAGCTATTATTCTAAATAGCATTAGTTTAATTAATAATAAATTTCCAAATAGAATATCATAAATTAAAAGTAAAGTCAAAGCACAATTTATTAATTATTTGTAATAAATTACATATTAATTATTATAATAATAAAAATTAATTTCATGAATCGAAATTTACTTTTACAATTAACAATATTATTCCATAAAATAAATTTTGTTTAGGTATCAAATAAAGTGTTCACAACTCTAGGTGAACACTTTATAAATTCCTCAAATTAACATTATAAGCTTTTACCTAATTCGTAATAATCCTTTGGAAAATCAATCCTTTTAGTATATTCTAAATTGCGGCAAGCTAATGCAGATGTACTATTTTTATGTAGACCTCCCGTAATTAATAAAATTTTCTTATTAAGCTCCATTATCTTGTAATTTTAAATTATGGTAATTATGTTTTCTATAATTATAAAGTTTCAAAACAAAATTTGTAATGATATTTTGTTAAATATAACATTTCTTGCAACAAATAATTTATATTTACTGACACTAAAATATTTTATTTGTAAATTAACTAATAAAGTGTTAAACTAAATTAACTTATGGCTCGCATAGCGAGACATTATATTATATGTGAGGACAAAATGCGAAATATAAAAATGCTTATTGAATATGAAGGAAGTAAATATAAAGGATGGCAAAAGCTTGGAAGTGACTCTGACGAAACACAGGCGAAAGATATTTTAACTATTCAAGGAAAGCTTGAAAGTGTGCTTTCTATTATGGCTAATGAGGATATATCAGTAATAGGCTGCGGAAGAACAGATGCCGGAGTTCATGCTTTGAATTATACTGCTAATTTTCATACTAACAGCAATCTATCAACTGAAAAAAT
>DCPV01000168.1:5982-11797 GCA_002323775.1 Firmicutes bacterium UBA1535
AACTGAAAAAATGTCTGAATATCTGTATAAGTATTTGCCGGAGGATATACAGGTTAAATCTATTAAGGATTGTAGCGAAAGATTTCATTCAAGATACAACGCTTTGTCAAAAACTTATGTGTATAGGATAAATAACAACGATAAACGAAATATATTCAACAGAAAATATGAATATACTGTATGTGAGCCACTAAACGTTGAAAAAATGCTAAAAGCAGCAGATTTCCTGATTGGAACACATGATTTTCAAAGCTTTACTACCTTAAAAAGCAAAAAGAAGTCAACAATAAAAACAATCTATTCGATTAATGTAGTTAAGAATGGTGATTTGATTGAAATAGAGATAAAAGGCAATTCATTTTTGTGGAATATGGTAAGAATAATCTGCGGTACTCTTATAGAGGTAGGAAAAGGTAATTTAAAGCCAGAAGATGTGGAAAGAATATTAAATCAGAAAAAAAGACAAGAGGCAGGTCCGAACGCACCAGCCCATGCCTTATTTTTAAAAGACGTAGAATATTAGAAGCATATTATGAGAAATTTAATTTTTATATAATAAAATTTATAGTGTCAAAGAAAGGAATGTATTAAAAATGAAAGTTTTATTAATTAACGGAAGTCCGCACAAGAGTGGATCTACTTATACTGCTTTATCAGAAATCGAGAAGGAGCTAAATAAGGCAAATATTGAAACAGAAATATTTCATATTGGGAACAAGCCTATAAGAGGATGTATTGCCTGCAAAAGATGCGAAAACAACAGATGTGTGTTTAATGATGATATAACAAATGCGATACTTGAGAAATGCGAAAGCGTTGATGGCTTGATTGTTGGCTCGCCGGTATATTACTCATCTCCAAACGGGACACTTATTGCTATGCTGGATAGAATGTTCTATGCCGGAAATAAGGTTTTGCAATATAAGCCCGCAGCAGCAATAGTTTCAGCAAGACGAGCAGGAACAACAGCTTCATTCGATGTGCTAAATAAATATTTCACCATATCAAATATGCCGGTAGTATCATCACAATACTGGAGCATGATACACGGAAACAATGCAGAAGAAGCCAAAGAGGACTTAGAAGGTATGCAAATTATGAGAATTTTAGGTAAAAACATGGCTTGGCTTTTAAAATGTATAGAGGCCGGAAAAGAAAAAGGAATTAACATACCTCAAAGGGATGAAGCAAGAGAATTTACTAATTTTATTAGATAAAATTCAGAGCAAAGATACATATATGAATTTAAGAAATTAGATTATAAGAAAGACAGATATACGTTTTGCTTGTCAGTTTATTTAACAATACAAGTGAAGCGCATATCTGTCTTTTTCAGTACAATGATAGTACAATAAATTACTATTTAGCAGTTTTAGGCTTTTTATTTGCCAAGCTTAGCAATATCCCAAGTGCTATTGACAAAAGTGCAGCTACTACAAGTCTGTATTCTCCCGGAAGTAAAAACACTATTGTATGTGCTGGAATCCAGAAAAACGGAACTGTTTTAAATACTACAAATCCTATAAATCCATTCCAATCAACTCCGTTTACAGCACTCTTAACAGATACTTTAGCACTTGAAGCCTTTTCCTTAGCCTCATATTTTAGGTCTATAAACTTATCTGTAATTTTATGAGTTGCCATCATAATAGGTCCAAAGCTTAAATTCATAAATGCACTTATACATAGAGCAGTTATAATTTTATTTCCATGTCCGAAAACAAAGCCTTTTTCTAAAACAGCTACAGTTCCGTATTCAAACATCTTGAATGCAAGAGCTATCGCCATTCCAAGCAATCCCCATATAATAACTCTGAAAATAAACCCCGACGGAAGCTTCCAATCTCCTTTA
The DNA here is from genome assembly GCA_002323775.1 of Firmicutes bacterium UBA1535. Lineage (GTDB taxonomy): Bacteria > Bacillota > Clostridia > Tissierellales > Sedimentibacteraceae > UBA1535. The sequence continues at coordinate 7,835 of DCPV01000168.1, forward strand.
GAAATTCTTGTTACTAACAATTCTCCCATTGGCGCAAGCAGTCCAAACTTTATAAATCCAGACCAATAAAGATGATTAGCCGCAAATTCTACAAAGGCTTGTCTTGTTATGCCAAAAACTATTGCAACAACAGCCAATGGCCATAATAAATCAAATTTTTTCAAAATATTCCTCCCATGTCTTAAATACGTTCAAGACATTATTAAATTATTGAGCGAACATAGTTCACTTTTTTTATTTAGTACCCAATAATATTACCATAATTATATTCCTAACTCAATATAAAAATTTTTCATACTGTTCTTAGCACTAAATTGTAATAATATGGAATTATTTTTAATCAAATTTTCTTGATAAATACCACCAAAAATGATATATTATTTAATAGAAATCAAAATACATAATTAAGTAAATATTAAAACAACACTTTTAAAATAATGAAAGATGAGGTATTTGAAAATGAAAATGTCTAAAGTAGATAAGTTAAATGTTAGCCTTTCAAAGCTTGGCTTTGGTCTTATGAGATTGCCACATAAAAATGAAAATGAGATAGACCAAGAGCAAGTTAATGAAATGGTAAAATTCGCCTATGATAATGGTGTAAATTATTATGATACTGCATATGTTTATAACAATGGAGGAAGTGAGATAGCTCTTGGAACTGCTTTAAAACAAATAAAAAGAGAAGATATATTTGTTGCAGACAAGCTTCCTATGAGAAAAATTACTTCTAAGGAAAGCTTAGATGAGTTATTTAACACAAGTCTTGAAAGACTTCAAACAGACTATATTGATTTTTACTTACTACACGCTCTTGATAGAGGATTGCTAAAAACTATCAATGAATTTGATGTAGTAGCATGGGCATTACAAAAGAAAAAAGAAGGTAAGATTAAATACCTTGGCTTTTCAATTCATGATACATATGAAACCCTATTAGAAATACTAAAATTAAATGATTGGGACTTTGCTCAAATACAATTTAATTATATGGATGCCGAAGACCATCCCGGAGAAAAAGGATACCTAGAGCTTACAAAACGCAATATTCCAATAGTTATTATGGAACCATTAAAGGGAGGAATGTTATCAGATATACCTGATAATATTGCAAAACCTTTCAGAGATCTAAATGGCTCAAATGTAAAATTTGCATTTAGCTGGCTTGCAGAAAAGCAAGGAATTGTAACTATACTTTCTGGCATGAGTAATATGGCTCAAATAAAAGAAAATGTTGAATTATTTAAAAACATACAAGATTTAAGCAGCGAAGAACACAATGCAATCTTAGAGGTTGAGAAAAATATAAGATCTTTACAAAAGGTAAATTGTACCGGATGCAGATATTGTATGCCATGTCCATTTGGAGTAAGAATCCCAAGCATATTCAAAGGTTGGAACACAAACTCTATGAACAATGGATCAAACTGGATTTCAGGCTCATACATAGACTATGAATCAGCTGAAAAATGTACAGAATGTGGAGCATGTATGGTTCACTGTCCACAACACATACAAATACCTGATATGCTTAAAAATGTAATTTCTGAGAAAGAATAAATGATAAGTAAGGAAAAATGATACCCTTGAGCAATTCAATAAAAAACATTGACCACAAAAATTACACTATAAGAACTGCCGATGAAAAAGATATACCATTAATACTTGAATTCATTAAAAAAACAGCATTATATGAAAAAATGCAAAATGATGTTACTGCCACAGAAGAAAGGCTTAGGTATTCTTTATTTGAAAGAAAAATTGCAACGGTAATTATAGGCGAATATTGTAATATACCCATGAGCTATGCGATATTTTTTTATAATTTTTCTTCATTCGATGGTAAACTTGGCGTTTATTTAGAGGATATATATGTTGATCAAGAATTCAGAGGAATGGGCTTTGCAAAAAAGTTAATTTCATATATATCAAAAATAGCAGTAAATAACGACTATAGTCGTATTGAATGGGTTTGCCTTAATTGGAATGAACATGCAATAATGTCTTATAAGAAAATGGGGGCTATCCCTCAAGAACAATGGTTAAGATTTAAGCTAAGTGATAAAAATTTAATTGATATGGCTAATAAAGATTAATTCAAGCATATAAATTCTTAAAAATTATTTAAGAATTTATATGTTTTTCTTTTTATGTGTTTCTATATTGTAAGGTCAAATAAAAATTGAGAACTTCCTAATTTCTGTGTTATATTAATTTTGAAATTAATCATGTATCTAACAGAAAAGAAAAAGTTCTCATATAAACTATTACTGTTGTCTCTCACTAAGCTCTAGCAAAACTCCCATTGATGATTTTGGGTGACAGAAAGCTATTTTCGCTCCGCCTGCTCCGTATCTTGGAGTTTCGTCTATCATTTTCATTCCCTTTGCCTTCATTTCAGCTATAGCTTCTTCTATGTTGTCCACTCTTAATGCTATATGCTGAATTCCGCCATTTCCGTTGTTTTTTTCAATAAATTTTGCTATCGGTCCGTCCGGAGAAGTTGACTCTAAAAGCTCTATTTCGCTATCTCCGCATGGTAAAAAAGCAACCTTTACTTTTTGTTCCTCTACTACTTCTGTTCCCGCAGCTTTTAAGCCTAATACTCCTTCATAGAAGCTTAACGCTTCCTCCAAATTTTTTACAGCTATTCCTATATGGTCTACTCTTGATAAATTCATATTAATTAATCTTCCTTTCTATTTTTATTGTATTTTTTTATTGATATATACAAAAACACCGATTACAATGCTTATAATTCTCCTGATTGCAAAAATATAAAACGGTGCTGAATGAGCAGTAGCCAGATATTTTAAATAATCTCACTACAATCTATTGTTTATTGAAGATAAAAACTCGTCCATTACATCATATATATTTTTTTCTTTGTCTAATATTTGCTCTACTCTGCCGTCCAATTTGTTTTCCTTGTCAGTATGCTTTATTACTATTTTTCTAAGCTCAGATTCTATCATTTCAACAACCTCTAGTTTCGTGTTGTTATGTCTTCTTTGCCTTAATTTTCCGGTTTCTTCAAGATAATCAGTATGTTTTTTAATTTCATCTATAAGCTCAGCAATTCCTTCGTTTTTACTTGCTGTTACCATTAATACAGGCGGACGTCTCTCCATGTTTTGACTTAAGTCTAACATCATATTGATTTCAGTTGCTGTACGTTGTGAGCCGAATAAATCGCTTTTATTCACTGCAAAAATATCGCCTATCTCCATTACTCCAGCCTTTATTGACTGTATATCATCACCAAGTCCCGGAACCATTACCATCAGAATTGTATCAGCATTTTTGACTATATCAACCTCTGACTGACCGACACCAACAGTTTCTATAAATATGTAATCAACTCCATAAGCATCTAAAACCTTTACAGCATCTTTTGTTGATTTTGACAATCCACCCAAATATCCTCTAGTACCCATACTTCTGATAAATACATTAGGGTCAAGGGCTAAATCCTGCATACGAATTCTGTCGCCAAGAATAGAGCCTCCTGAATATGGACTTGTAGGGTCAATCGCTATTATACCAATCTTATTTCCTTCATTTAAAAGCTGTTTAGCCAGCTTATCGGTAAGTGTGCTTTTTCCTGCTCCCGGAGGTCCAGTTATTCCGATAACATGTGCCTTACCAGTATATTTATTTATTTCTTTTATAATTTCTCTAGCTTTTTCTTCATCATTTTCAACATAAGAAATAAGCCTAGCACATGAACGCTTATCACCAGCAAGCATTTTTTCAATTAATTCATTCATTATATCACCACCTTACAGCTTTACTAGAAATTAAGGGGGAATTTTGAATTCCCCCTTAATTTATTGTTTGTTAGTTTTGCATTATGCTCATTTTCTAAACAATGTTTTCACCTAAAATGATTTTAGGCATTGTTGTCAAGCATCTGTTCCATCTCTTATAAAAATGCTCCAACCCTAACTTTGATACTCTTGC
>DCPV01000156.1:0-3701 GCA_002323775.1 Firmicutes bacterium UBA1535
TTAAATGGATAAAATAAATATCCTTTAAGTGTAATAAGGAGTGTTTAAAAATACGTAATGGACAACAAGCTTGAATTTAACAAAAAATATCTACCTTTTTAAAATCATTGCAATCAACATAACCCCTATTAGTAAGTCTTAGTTCGGGAATTACAGCTAATGACAGTAAAGCACTTGTCATGAAAGGGGAGATTAGATTACAGCCTAATTTTTTCCAGCCAAGCTCTATTTCATGAACTCTCTTTGCTACAATTTCTGCCTTGTCCTCGCTCATAAGTCCAGCTATTGGAAGTGGGTTTATTGCTATTATTTCGCCATTTTGAACGACTACCATTCCACCGCCGCATTCGTTAAGAGCATTCCCTGCAATTGCCATATCATTGTCATTTGTTCCGATTATAGTCAAATTGTGTGCATCGTGTGAAACAGTAGATGCAACAGCACCTGATTTAAAGCCAAAGCCTTTTACAAAGCCCTTTCCTATTGAACCACTTGCATTGTGCCTTTCTATGACTGCTATTTTTATTATGTCATTTTCTGTGTCTGATTTTATTTCATTATTTATCACCGGCATTTCAATTACCTTGTGGTAATTATACGCCTTGGCTTCAACAATTTCCATTACTCGCACATTTTTAGTATTACTGTCAGCTTCTATGATAAAATCACTAGGTATAAGCTTATTTTTTAATTTGACAGTGTTTTTAGAAAACTCAGGGTATTCCTTTGCTTTTATATCAACTAAAAGCTTTTTACTTTCTGAAACAAGCTCACCATTAAATATTACCTTTTCAACATTTACGGTTTCCAAATCACTTAATAAATTTATATCTGCCCATTTTCCGGGAGATATGCTTCCTAAATCTCTTTGCATTTCAAGGCAGAAAGCGGCGTTTATTGTAGCCATTTGTATTGCTGTTATCGGATGTATGCCCTCTTGTATAGCTCTTTTTATTATATAATCCATATGTCCGTCATTTATCAGAGTGTCGGGATGAGTGTCGTCGCTTACTAATACAGCAAATCTTGTGTCTATCTTGTTTTCAAACAAGCTCTTTACTGTTTCAGCTACATCACGCCATGCAGAGCCCTCTCTCATCTGTACATACATTCCACGACGCATTTTTTCAAGTGCCATTTCTTTAGTGACAGTCTCGTGGCAGCAGTTAATTCCTGTTGCTATGTAGGCATTTAACCCCTTGTTGTCAAATGCCGGATAGTGGCCTGTAGCTACTTTATTTTCCTTTAATGTTATTGCTACTTCCTTGTGCATATCACTATCAGCATATATAATGCCGGGATAGTTCATCATCTCTCCAAGTCCTTTGACGCTTTTTAACTTCATGGCTTTTTTAATTTCATCCGGTCCTATTGTTGCACCACTATCTTCAAATCCCTTGCATGCAGGCACGCAGGAAGGAACAGCGCAGTAAACTCTTAGAGGTAAATCCTCGCCATCCTCAATCATAAGTCTCATACCATCAAAACCGAGTACATTACTTATCTCGTGAGGGTCCATGTAAATGGTTGTTGTACCGTGAATGCAGACAGACTTTGCATATTCTCTGACAGTAAGCATACTGCTTTCAACATGTATGTGCGTATCGATAAAACCGGGCGTTGCGAAATATCCATTTCCCTCAATTATAGTGGTATTTTTACCTATGGTATGGCTTGCATCACCTACAAGTGCAATTCTGCCTTTTTTTATGGCTATATCTATATTTTCTATTATTTCGGCTGTATTTACATTTACAAGTTTCACGTTCTTTATTACCATATCCGCTTTAGTTTTTCCCATTGCAGTTTTGGACAAATCACGTGTAATTTGATGTAATTCATATCGTTTATTCAAAATGTCCTCCAATTATAAAAGTATTTTCTAAGAATATTTGTTGAAATTAAAAATATTGTTTATAATATTACCACAATATCTTTGATAAGACAATTTATTATTTAAAATAAATTGACATTTTTTATTGCATTTTGATTATAATTATTATACAATTAATGAATAAAATAACCTTGAAAGGCTTTAAAACAATCTTTTTAAAACTACAAATAATTAAAAAAACTATTTGTAAAAACGAGCATTTTCAATGGGATTAAATTTATTGTGAAAAGGAGATTTATATAATATGTTGATATTTTTAGGAATTGTAGCAGTTCTTGTTTTATTCGTTGTATCGATGTATAACGGACTTGTAAGAAAAAGAAACTACATTAAAGAAGCTTGGTCTTCAATTGATGTTCAATTGAAGCTTAAAACAAATGTATTAACAAATTTAGTTGATACTATTAAAATGCAGACTAAATACGAGAGCGAAACTTTGGAAAAGATAGTTGGCTTGCGTTCTAAGATGCTTTCTTCTGATAAAGGTGAGGCAATAAAAGCCAATGACGCTATTTCAAAAATGATTCCATCTTTGTATGCAGTGTCAGAAAGCTATCCTGAACTTAAATCTAATCAATCTTTCTTAAAACTTATGGAAGATATTAAGAATGTTGAAGAAAAAATTGCTTATGCAAGAACAAGATACAACAAAGTGGTTACAGAGTACAATACATCTATACAGACTTTCCCTACTGTTATATTAGCAGGTATGTTTGGATTTACAAAAGAAGAAACATACGAAATCAGCAAAGTTGAAAGAGAAAATGCTGATAATTTGAGAATTAAAGACCTTTAAAAACTAACAATAATTGAAATTTAACTGACTACGGAGGAGTTTATGGCAAGAGATACTATTATTACTCATGAGCAGGTGAGAAAAAATCAAATTAAAACTGTAGCTTTAATCATACTATATATTGCGATAATTATCATATTAGCATTAAGCATTGGCTATTATAATAATAGTATTGAGCTAGGAGCTTTGATAGCAGGGTTTATAATACTTATACTTTTACCTATTCAAATTCTGACAGGCAGAAGTGCTGTAGGCTCAAATACCAAATGGCGTGAAATAAATACAAGTGATTCAAAGGAACGAGATGTTTTACATCTTGTTGAAGGACTTGCAATAGCTGCCGGTCTTAATGATACTCCAAAGGTGTATATAGTTCCCTCTGATGTTCCGAACGCATTTGCTGGAGGCTTGTCCCTTAAAGACTCTTATATCGGAGTAACAAGAGGACTTATAGACTTGCTTAATAGACCTGAAATGGAGGGCGTAATAGCTCACGAGATGTCTCATATAGTAAATAGAGATATCTTGGTTTCCACAGTATCTATTTATCTAATGAGTGCAGCTATAATATTAGGCTCAATACTATACAGAATGAATTTTTGGGGAGGCTCATACAGAAGAAAAAGCAAGGATTCTAAGAATGATGGATCTTCACTTGCGATTATAGTCATAATAGGGATTGTACTGTCCGTTGTCATTAAGTTAGTTGCGAAACTGATAAATCTTGCAATATCAAGAAAAAGAGAATATATGGCAGATGCAACTGCTGTTAGAATTTGTGGATTTTCAGATGGCTTAGCAAATGCTTTGACTAAAATTTCCGGATATAGTCCTAAATATTCTAAAGAGCAAACTGCGAGCCTTGGTGGAGAAGAAATGCTATGCTTGTATATATTCAATCCATCAAACTGGGTTATGCCCTTATTTTCAACTCATCCTCCTATAGAGAAAAGAATTGAAATATTAAGAAATATGTATTAACCATAAACGAAAAAGAGTGACATATAATAA
>DCPV01000156.1:3785-23404 GCA_002323775.1 Firmicutes bacterium UBA1535
ATAACTAAGTACTTAGTTATTATATGTCACTCTTTTTATATTAATATTTGATATAATGTCAAACTCAATTAAAAAATTACTGAAACCTTATTAAAAACTTGCGAATGGAAACATTTCTCAGGTGGTTTTAGAGTCTTAGCAGCAGATATGGTATTATTCATAAAATATCGGAAATTTCATGTCGTAATTTCCCCAAATTGTTTTATTGTTTTTCGTTAAATATATCGTTGTAAATAAGACTTCTCTTGTACTTAGTCTTGTTATAAAAGGTATCAAGCTTTTATCTATTTTATAATATACTGTACTGTTGTCATATTCTTTCTTAACATTTTCATATGTGCTTTTATCTTCTTCACAAAGCATATCAATAAATTGATTTTCATTATTTTTATCTATTCTGTTCAAATATAAATCTACATAGAAATTGTCAAATCCATTTTCATCGTATAAATTTTCTATATATTGTATCAGCTCATTCTCATTTTTAATTTCAAGTATCTCATGATTAAACCTTTCAAAGCCCTCGTTGATATTGTCAAATCTTATTTTAACATTTTTTTTAAAAATTTCTTCATTTATAGGATATAGTAATTTTTCCATATATACTTACCGCCGTTTTAATTATTTTTACTAATTTTTCAAGTAAATTTAAACATTATTATAATAATATAATTTATGAAAAGTTTCAACCGTATAATAATAAAATTTATAAATATTTTAATTTTAGTAGAAAAAGTCGGGTGTTATTTTTAAAATATGATACAATGTTATTATCTTAAGATAATAGGTAGGAGGAGCTCCATGAATTACTATCAAAGAATTCAAAAATCCATAGATTACATTGAAAGTTCATTGGATACTGATATAAAGGTTGAAGATGCTGCAAAAGCTGCGTTTATGTCAGTATCTGCTTTCCATCGTTTATTTTTTGCGATAGCAGGTTATTTACCAAAGGAATATATTAGACTTAGGAGAATAAGCCTTGCATCGGATGAAATAAAAGCTGGAAACAGCAGAATAATAGATATTGCTGTGAAATATGCTTACGATAGTGCAGATTCATTTTCAAGAGCTTTCAAAAGTGTAACTGGATTTTTGCCAAGCAAGTACTCCGAGAGTACGAGAAATTACATTTTTGAAAGGATAGATATTATGGACAAATATTTTGAAGTACAAGATAAAGAACTGCTGGAAAAGTACCCTGACATCAAAATTCTAAAAGAAATTCAACCGATGAGAGTAGCATATTATTGCTATTATGGTGAAAACCCTGAAGAAGGTGCATTTAAGGTTATGAACAATTGGGTATTGAAGAATAACATAGACTTAAATAATGGTAATTATAGAATTTTTGGGTATAATGCACCAGATAGCGAGAATTCAAAAGAGGGATATGGATATGAGCTTTGTATTACAATTCCTGATGATATAGTTGTAGATGATGAATTAATAAAAGTAAAAAATCTCGAAGGCGGATTGTATGCAGTGATAGCAGTTGAACGTGATGAGTGTCTTGGAGATAACATAGCTAAAGGCTGGAATAGACTTCAGAAATGGCTTGAGGGAAGCAAGTATGTTTATGGCGGCAGACAATGGTTAGAGGAGCATCTTGGTTTTTCAGAGCAGGCTGAGCATATAGGTGGGATTGACTTATATATGCCTATAATGCTAAAAAGCGAATTAAATGCCGAAGAAACAGAAGAATTTATTGATAAAATGATGACTGTTTCTTGCACACAAAAAGGCAAAAATGCAATGTATAAGGCTTGTAAATACATATTTGAGTGGGCTTCGAAAAACAATATTGATTTTTCGAACGATAAAACACGAATATTTGCATTTTACAATTTTGAGAAAATAGGAAAGTCAGATTTCTTCTACACAATTTATTTGTCAATTGATGAAAATTTAGTTGTGAATGATGAGAGCTTAAAGAAAGCTATATTTGACGGAGGTTTATATTTAAAGAGAAATGTAAAATACAAAAATAACGGATTTTCTTGGTTTGATTTCATCAGTTCGATTGAAAATAGTCGCAAATATGGATTTGGAAGACATCAATTTATGGAAGAATATCTAATTGATAAGCCAGAGATAAACAATGAAACTGATATTGCACAGTATATGCCTGTTGTGGCGAAAATATAAATAAATAGACAATAAGGCAATTCTATAAGAGTTGCCTTATTAGATTTAAGTGAAGTTTTTTAATAAATTTTCTATAATTTTGCTTTAATCTGCTAACAGAGCATGATATTTATAATGTGCATACCATAAGAATAAATTTTTTATTGGTCTTTTGGTGAGATACTTGAGCAATTTGCCTAAATCCTAGCTTTTCGTACAATTTTATTGCACGATGATTAAAGCAAGCTACAGAAAGTCGAAGCTTCTTTGCCTGTAGATTTTGTTTGGAATAGTTAATGCCTGTTTGCATAAATAAACTTCCCAATCCATGCCCGCATAATTCCGGTTTTAGTCCAAGCCCGATATCCAGCATATCATCATCATAGGCATTGCCCTCTATGGTTGGAATTTGTGCTAAAGTTCCAAAACAAAAATATCCTATCAAATTATTTTCAGAATCAACACAAGAAAAATACTGACCATTCATTAATTCGTCAATGGTTTCTTTATCATTATCAAAACTATATATTGAGTATTCGTCAGAATAAACCCATTCTGAAATTAAAGGAGCATATTCTAAAGACATAGGTTCTACCTTATACATTATTACACCTTCTTGTTATATAAATTTTTTATAGTCTTTTTTATTTATTTGCAGAAGCGATTAATAACTTCTACCATTCAATTATTTTTAGAGTATTCCATTTTTTATACCATTTTTCGCATTTTTGCATATAAGTTTCTTTCGTTATCTGCGTTTTGTTTGCTCTTATTATTTGCCCAAACATATCATTTAAACCAAAGGGAGCATATACGATAAATTTATCATCAAGCATTCTAACCCCTATAGAAGTTGCAGTTGTAGGCCATGTATTAATTGCGTTTTCTAATGAAGTATATGGCTGCAATTCATATTCATAATGCTTTTTATACCACAGATGTACTCTTGCTTGATTTTTTATGTCAATTTTTATAGGTAAGTGAGAAAATCTTTGTTCTATTTGCTTAATGATTAAATCTTCTTTTTCATATGATAAATCCTCATCAAAATATACAAAATCCACATCAGAAATACCGTACATTAAATCTAAATTATTTTGAAAATTCCAAACAGTTTGGCAAATACATCCTGCACCGATATAATAATTTTGTAGTCCTATGCTTTGAGTATCCTTAATAAGTTCAAACAATACAGAATTTTCTGAAAGAATAGAAAACAATGTTTGTTTTTGTGTTTCTAAATCGCAATTATATCCAATCATATCTAGCTCCTACTAATCTAAATTTGCTTTGTAAATGCAAATTTCTACAAAAATCATATTAAAATATTTTAATAATAATATTTGTTTAATTTTATCATAATAAAGCAAATATAACAACATTAAAATAGGAAAGAAAAAAGTTCATAAAACTATAAAAAGAATAGAAAAAAGTGATATATTTGAAAATACTATTTTAAAGAAGAAATATTTATATACTTTTCTTTAAATTCGTCTTTTAAAATAGAATAGCACAATTTATCATATATTTTTCCATTAAGATAGCTTGATTTTCGTTCTCTGCCTTCTAAAATAAAGCCGCACTTTTCCAATGATTTTTGAGCTGCGTTATTTATCTCGAGAGTATTTGCCGATATTCTCTCAAGTCCGACATAATTAAACCCGTAGTCCAGCATCAATTTTACAGCTTGCTGTCCATAGCCTTGAGAACGATTATTAATTTTAGAAATGCCCATACCCAATGAACACTTGCGATTTTTTATATCAATATCCTGCAATGCAATGTCGCCAATTACATTTCCAGCATTTAAAAATATACCCAATCTAATATGTAAATTACCCTGTAATTTTTGTATCTCATTAAACCACTCATCAGCTTTTTCCTCCGAATAACCAAGATTTAATTCTTCTGACGGATTTTCAAAGTCATATTCAAAATCATTCCATAATGTTTTGTAGTCGCTACGCTCCAATGTTGCTAAATATATATCTTTTCCTTGTAATTTCATTTTAACCTCCACGATATAGCTATTGTTTTAATTTACATATATAGATAGATACATGTACATGTACATTTTTAATATTATTTTCGATTGAAATTATTTCTGTACAAAAGCATATATGACTGGCATATTAAAACATAGACCATTATCACTATTAAACTTCTCAAGCTCTTTAAATACATCTTTTTTAAATTCTTCAAAAATATTAGTACCTAAGCTTTCTATTTGCTCGAATATGCCTCTGACAGCATTTACCCACATTTCCTGCCACCATTCATTTTTATCCATATATACAACGCTTGAATTTTCTTGATGGATTTTTATGTTCATATATCCCAAACTATTCAATATTTTTGTTACATCATCTACTGTGTCAAATTTTGGTATATCAAGTTTATCAATATTTTTTTTGACCGGGGGAATATATTTATTAACTATATCAGTTAGCCATTTCTGGTCTTCTTGTATTCCCCAGATGCTAAATCCTGCCTCTCCGCCATTTTTTAGTATCTTCATAATTTTACTCAATTTATCATCGCTTAACAAAAGATATCCAAAGCCGAAACCGCAAATTATATTATCAAAAGAATTTTCCTTGAAATCTAAATGTTGAGCATCCATATTTATTACTTTTGCATTACATATGTTTCTATGTAAAATATCTTTGTTTGTTTCATTTACCATCACTTCTGAATTGTCAATGCCGATAACATATCCATCATTACCTACCTTGTCTAGTGCAGGAAATAATGAAGCGCCTCTACCCATTCCTATATCCAATACTCTTGCACCTCTACTAATGCTTGAAAGTTCAAGTAATCTGTTTCCAAAATCGTTCCAATATTTCGGTCCTGTTTTTCCAAACTCAGGGGCTACTTTATCCCATATATTAATGCTCTTATCAAGCTCTAATTTATAGCGAAAGCCATCTGAAGTCTGTTCGTATTCTATAAATCCAAGACTTGTAAAGAGCTTTTGAGAGCCAATATTATATTTGTATATTTCATTTATGCAAAGATAGGGATAGGAAAGTGACTTTCCACGTTCAATAAGTTTTGATACAACCTTTTTACCAATTCCCATGCCTCGGTATCGTGTATCTCCAATTACAATGGGCATATCAGACTGCCAAAAGGTAACATCTCCAATTGGAGTAAAGCAGTTGTTTTTAAACACTTCAATAAAATACAATTCTCCATGAGTATATAAATATTCATACATACAATGTAATTTTTCTATATCATACGCTTCTTTAGCTCCGTCTACAAGGTATACGGTATCCAAGTCCTGATACCACGAGAGGGCAAAATCATGTATACCATCATATTTTCTTAATCTAAGTCCAGAGTCAATTTCAATAATATCCGGTTGTTTAATACCATTTATAGGCATGCTGTACCTCGCAAAATATATATTTTTTGTAACATATCTTAATTCATAAATAAGTTCAAATGTTTATAATTTTAATTTGTGTTTTTATAGATATTGAAAAATCACAAACTTATTTGTATATTTTTTTTCTTACTAAATTCTTGGAAAATACCAATTACTTCAAGAATGTTTTATTATATAACATTTGTTTAACTCTACCATAATAAAGCAAATTTATCAATATTTAGATTGAAGATATCTAAAAATTATATTTTCTTTTATGTTGACACTGCATTTTTAGCTCTATATAATGTAATAAATAAAAAATGAAAAGTGGAGTATTAAATATGGATTTATTAAGAGAGCGTATTAGAAAAGATGGTATTGTAAAAGAGGGAAATGTGCTTAAAGTTGACAGCTTTTTAAATCATCAAATGGATATAGAATTAATAAATGAAATAGGAAAAGAATTTAAAAACTTATTTGCAAACAAGCCAATTAACAAGATTTTGACTATAGAAGCTTCAGGCATTGGCATTGCTTGTATAGTTGCACAATATTTTAATGTGCCTGTAGTATTTGCAAAGAAAAGCAAAAGCATAAATCTTGAAGGGGAAATGTATGTGTCAAAGGTTGAATCCTATACACATAAAAAGACTTTTGATATAATAGTTTCTAAAAAATTCCTGAATGAAAATGATAATATACTAATAATTGATGATTTTTTGGCTAACGGATACGCAGTTCAAGGACTCATAGAAATAATAAAAAAATCAGGAGCAAGCTTAGAGGGTGTTGGAATAGTAATTGAAAAGGGCTTTCAGGATGGTGGAAAACAACTAAGAAAAGAAGGCATACAATTAGAGTCTCTTGTGATAGTAAAAAGCATGGACGCAATAAATGGCACTGTAGAATTTGAGTAATTTTTAAAATATTATATAAGGTATGAGAAATGATGAGTTATATGATATTTTTCTATGAAATATATAAGAATAAGTTTTAATTTAATATATATAATAAAATTACAGTTTATATTCAAATATAATTAAAGCTGAAATAAAATTATAACATAAGAAACAGGAGAGTGATAGAATATGATAAAACCTAAGAAATTAGCAAAAGGCGATAAAGTGGCGATAATAAGCTTGTCAAGCGGCTTGTTAGGTGAGCCATTTGTTGCTTATCAAAAAGAGTTGATTGAGAAAAGATTAAACGAATTTGGATTAGAAGTTGTTTATACTCCTAACTCATTGAAGGGAATAGAATTTATAAAAAATAATCCAAAAGCACGAGCAGATGATTTGAAATGGGCGTTTAAAGATGAAACTATAAAAGGTATTATTTGTGCTATTGGAGGAGTTGACACTTATAAAACAGTTCCGTTTTTACTGGAAGATGAGACATTTGTAAATAATGTAAAGAATAATCCAAAGGTTTTTATTGGATATTCAGATTCAACAATTAATCATTTAATGTTTCGCAAGATTGGCTTAACAACTTATTACGGTCATTCTGCTATAGTTGACTTTGGCGAATTGGCTAAAGAAATGCTGCCTTATTCTAAAGAGTGGTTTGAAAAATTATTTGAAAATGACTCAAACTTAGAAATAAAATCAAGTCCGATTTGGTATTTAGAAAGGACTACCTTTGAAGAAAGTGAACATGGCAAGGAAAGAATATCTAAAACTGAAAAACATGGCTATGAAGTGTTAAATGGCAAAGGATGTGTAACAGGAAAGTTATTTGGAGGCTGTGTTGAGAGTTTAAGTGAGCTGCTTTCTGGTGACAGGTATGATGATGAGCCACAAGTGAATGAAATGTATGGTCTATTCCCATCAGTAGAGGATTTGCAAGGAAAAATCTTGTTTTTAGAAACAAGTGAAGAACAGCCTAATCCGGAAAAATTAACATATTTATTGAATATATTAGACGAGTATGGCTTGTTTAAAGCTGTAAATGGTGTGCTTATAGGAAAACCTCAAGATGAGGCATATTACGATGAGCACAAAGAAATTTATAAAAATATAATAGGAAAATATAACAAACCAATATTATTTAATATGAACTTCGGACACGCACATCCAAAATGTATTCTGCCTTATGGAGTAGAAATCACAATGGATTGCGATAATAAAAGAGTAATAATTAACGAAAGCTTAGTTGATTAAAATATTAAAATTTTTATAAGTAGGAGAAAAACTGTGATTAATTTTACTGAATTATTATTTCATAAATAAAACAGTTTTAATAGAAAGAAAATTTAATTTTATTGAGAAGTGAGAGAAATCAAATGATTATAAAATATCCAAAGAAAATAAATAAAAATGATATCATTGGCATAACAGCAACATCTTTTGGGGTTACTATTCCATATTATTCTAGTAGGTTAGATAATGCTATTAAAAATTTAAAAGACTTAGGATATGTAACGAGAGAAACTGCAAATGTTAGAACTATGAATAAATTAGTTAGCTCTGATGCGAAAACTAGAGCAAAGGAATTTATGGACTTATGGAAAGACGAAAAAATCAGCTGTATAGCACAAGCTGCAGGTGGTGAATTTTTAATGGAGATATTGCCATATGTCGATGCAAATGTGATAAATAACCATAGTCCAAAATGGGTATTTGGTTATTCTGATTCAAGTCTATTTAACTATTTTTTAACTACTAATTTTAATATAGCCACATTAACTTGTGACAATTTGCCTTCATTTGGTATGGAGCCTATTCACAAGTCTATTTTAGACATATTAAGTATATTAGAAGGTAAGGAAGTAATTGTCCAAGAAAGCTTTGAGCTATATGAAGGAGTAAGTATAGCAAAAGAAGATAGAGAATTTAATAGTACATACAATTTAACCGATAAAGTAGAATACAAGCATTTATACAATAAAAGTTCAGATAAGATTTCTGGCAGATTAATTGGTGGTTGCATTGATGTATTAATTCAACTCCTTGGGATGCCTTATGATAAAACTAAAGAGTTTTGCAAGCAATTTGATGGTATGCTATGGTACTTAGAAAATTGCGAGTTATCAACGCCGTCATTATATAGAGCATTGTGGCAAATGAAGCAGGCTGGATGGTTTGACAATGCAAATGGATTTTTAATTGGAAGAACAAGTTCAAAAGAAAGCGTTATGGATTTTGAGTACTTAGATACATTACATAAAATATTTGATGATATGAATGTTCCCGTTATTTATGATGTAGACATAGGGCATGTTCCTCCACAATGGACAATGATAAATGGAGCAGAGGCAGAGTTTGAATATATTAATGGAAAAGGAAAGATATTGCAAAGGATGGTGTCAATGAAAGCAAATGAAGAAAAAAGAGTCTGTCCTATTTGCGGAAAAGATAATAATTGCCAGCATGGTCAAGAAAGTTGCTGGTGCGAAAAGGTTAAATTTCCACAACATATAATAGATATGATTCCGGACGATAAGAAAGGAAAAGCGTGTGTATGTAAATCGTGCTTAGAAAAATATCAAAATTCTTATTAGATATAAAATTGGGATGTATTACTGTTAAGAAATAATAAAAATAAAGGGGCTATCAAAAAACAAATTTTATATACTATATATAGTTTGATATCTTAATAAATGCGGCTATATATAGTGTATTTGTTTTATTTTGCGGCAGACCCTTTATTTTGTAAAAACTGAGAATTTTAATTTTATTATGCCATAGAATTGTTTTCTATATAATCTATAATCTCTTTCAAAGAAGTGATATCCCATTCGCACTGTTTTTCACCATTTCTAACAATATGAAAGGATAAAAAACCTAAATTCCTTGCACCATCAGACTCTACATCATAATCATCTACATAGATGCTTTCATTAGCCTGTACATCTAAAGTTTTTAGTGCTGTATTATATATTAGAGGGTCTGGCTTCATCACTCCTACCAAATCACTACATGTATAACTGTCAAAATATTTGCCTAAGCCTAACTTTTCTAAAGACATCTGCAAAGATGGAGAAGTGTCACTAATAACACCCATTTTATAACCTCTTGATTTGAAATATTCCAAAACCTCTATCGTTTCATCATACAGTACACTGCTGTTTGACCAAAGCTCATTATGTAATATAAGCGCTCTTTCTTGTAAATTTTCACTAACTCCATGCTCTTTTAGAAGTTCCTCATAATACTTCTTGAAAAATATTATTTCTTCATCTACACTTTTTAAGCCATTTTTTGGATATCCTGCTCTGTCAAACAATTCCATCATTTTGTCATAATCTACATTATAATCTCTGCCAGACCAATTTTTAATCGTTTCACTACGCCATTTAATTTTTTCAGGATTTCCCTTAATTAGAGTATTATCTCTGTCGAAAAATATTGCCTTATATTTCATAACAAACCTCCAAAAAGTTATAATAATAAAATTTTAGCATAAAAAGTCATAAAAAGATATTAAAAAATTAAAATTTTGAAAAAATATGACGCTGTCATTTGCTTAGTATACTAACTCTTAAACCAAATTAAAATAAATGTATTGACCATATAATATTAAATAAGTATAATATTCTTAAAATACTACGATAAGTGAGGAAAAAATTATGTGGCAATGTCCAAAATGTGGGCGAAAGTTCAAAAATACAGATCAGAACCATTTTTGCGGTAAAATAGAAACTATTGATGATTATATCTCTGAACAGTCAGAGGAATTACAGCCTATTTTACAGAAAATTCGTGAAACAATTCGTTTGGCTGCACCAAAGGCACAAGAAAAAATATCTTGGCAAATGCCTACTTTTTGGCAGGGAGAAAATCTTATCCATTTTGCAGCGTTTAAGAAGCATATAGGAATTTATCCCGGAGGTGAAGCGACAACAGTTTTTGCTGAGCGTTTAACTGATTATAAGGTTTCAAAGGGAGCAATACAACTTCCATTAAACAAAACAATCCAATATGATTTAATTAAAGAAATCACAGAGTGGAGAGTTGCTGTTGTAGAAAAGAAATAATATCTATCGCAGAAAAGCAGAAATATCAATGCCTCGAGTAGTAAAATGTTAAATATTAAGCTGGATATTAAAATATGAACACAAAATATTGTAGGAGTGATAAAAAATGATTGAAATGAGAAGAAAAGATAGAGAAATGGACGAAAAATTTGCATATGGTGTTATTGACAAAGTGGCATTTGGAACACTTGCTACTATTAGCGAGGACAACACTCCATATTGTATCCCAATTTCATTTGTAAGAGATGAGAACAAAATTTATATACATTCCGCTTTTCAAGGAACTAAAATCAACAACATAAAAGCAAACCACAGTGTTACAATGTCGTTTGTTGGAGATACAAATATTCCTTTTCCTGATACCGAATCTTCTGTTGGAATGAAAGCAAATGAAGTGTTTACAACGGAATTTGAGTCAGCAGTTATAAAGGGAACAGCTGCATTTGTCGAAGATACAGAAGAAAAAACGCTAGCTCTAAGATTGTTGTGTGAAAAATACTGCCCTAAAAACATGGGATTTTTTGATGAGGTTGTAAAATCTTCGTTAAAAATCACTTGTGTTATTAGAATAGATATAGAAGATATTAAAGGTAAAAGAAAGAAATATGATATTAACAAGCAAGAAATGAAATGGGGAAGAATGGAGTAATGGCAAAAAAGTTTTATGCAGTTAAAAATGGTTACAATACTGGCATTTATGAAACTTGGGCTGAATGTAAGGCACAGGTGAGTGGATTTTCTGGTGCTGTATACAAAAGCTTTCCATCCTTAAATGAAGCACAAGCTTATATAAATAATGAAGCATCAAAAGGAAATAATGCCGTAACCGAAGCTGTTGCATATGTAGATGGAAGCTACGATTTAAAAACAAAACGCTTTTCTTTTGGAGTAGTGATGTTTCATGCAGGAAATGAACAGCACTTCTCAGAAAGTTTTGACGATGCTGAGCTTGCAGAAATGCGTAATGTCGCAGGAGAAATAAAGGGTGCAGAAAAAGCAATGCAGTTTTGCTTAGAAGAAGGTGTAAAAAGCTTAACTATATACCATGATTATGAGGGTGTTGCAAAATGGTGCATTGGAGAATGGCAGGCGAGGAAAACAGGGACAAAGGCATATAAAGCTTTCTATGATTTGGCATCAGAAAAAGTGCAAATACAATTTGTAAAGGTAAAAGGACACTCAGGAGATAAATATAACGATTTAGCAGACCAATTAGCTAAAGAAGCTTTAGGGATACTATGAGCGAATATAAAAGAATAACACAAAGTTTTGAGCCGATATTTGATATGAACTCTAAGATATTGATACTTGGAAGCTTGCCTTCTGTTAAATCAAGAGAAGAAGGCTTTTACTATGGTAATCCTCAAAATAGATTTTGGTTAGTTTTGTCGTCTATCTATAATCTTGAAGTGCCTAGAACAATTGATGAGAAAATTAAAATTTTAATAAATAGCAATATTGCATTGTGGGATGTTATTGAAAGCTGTGATATCATAGGCTCTAGTGATAGCAGTATAAAAAATGTCATGCCTGCTGATTTAGACAAAATATTCAGTAATACCAATATTCAAAGTATATATGCCAATGGGAAAAAAGCAAGCAAGTTATATAAAAAATATTGTGAGAAAAATACAGGTAAAGAAATTATTGAACTGCCATCAACAAGCCCCGCAAATGCAACATATACACTTGATAAATTATTAGAAGCATGGAAAGTTATAAAAATATGCTCCCCTTTACGATAATCAGTTTTTTATCTTAACTGTTTATTTTGAGTGGAGCATATTGCATATCTACAATATATAATCAGTTATGCAGTCATACCAATGTACATATGTCTCTTTTAATCCGTTTTGAAATCGACTTCAGACATAAAGACGGTGAATATAATTAAAAGGTTCAGTTGTTATAAAATTTTATCAAACTAATTGGTTTTAATCAATTAAATTAATACTAATAAATTGAAAATCTTATATACTTTAATAACAAAAAATTGACAGAGCTTAATTGCATGATTTGAAATAAATTTTGAGGGTATAGTATTAACATTAAAATTAAAATCTTATATTTATATTGAAAGGTAGGCTATAGATATGAAATACATGCCGACATTATTTATAGGTCACGGCTCTCCGATGAATGCTATTGAAGATAATAGCTTTGTAGAACAATGGAAAGCTGTAGCAGAAAGAATACCTCGACCGGAGTCTATATTGTCTGTTTCTGCTCACTGGTACACAAAGGGAACAAAAATAATGGATGAGGAATCACCTAAAACTATATATGATATGTACGGGTTTCCTGATGAACTATATAAAATCATATACAATGCCAAAGGCTCTCCAAATTTGGCAGACAAAGCCCTTAAACTTATAAATCGTACTGTTGAAACGGATAATTCATGGGGATATGACCATGGTACATGGTCTGTGCTTCACAGAATGTATCCAAACGCAGATATTCCTGTAATTCAGCTAAGCGTTGACAAAAATGCTTCCATGCAGGAACATTACAACATAGGGCGTGAATTAAGCAAGCTTCGCAAAGATGGCATCTTAATTTTCGGCAGCGGAAATATTACTCACAATCTAAGCAGGGTAAATTGGCAGATGTCTGGAGGATATGATTGGGCAGAAGATTTTGATAAATATGTTATAGAAAACATCAAAAATAAAAACTATGACAATGTAATTAATTATAAAAAAGCAGGAAAATCGGCAGACTATGCTGTGCCTATATCTGACCACTATGCTCCTATGCTGTATGTTTTGGGAGCATTAGAAGGTGATGAGAAAGTAAGCGTATTTAATGATGAGTGTATCTTAGGCTCTTTATCCATGACAAGCTATTTGTTTGAATAATGAGCTTTGCCATAGTGCTTAGTAAAAATTAACTACTATCTATATAGCAAACTAGCAAAACAGAATATTTTGTTAGTTTGCTATATTTTTTAATAATATAATATAAATTGTTATAAACTATAAAATAATTCTTATTGTTGTTGCCAATAATATAAGTTACTATTAACGCTTTTTAAAGCTTATCTTTGTGTTTTCTTATTAATTTTTTATTTACTTGATTATTAAATTGGTGTATAATTTCAATGTTGAAATACTTTTGAGAAGGGCTCTTGTACTGAATGCTTATATAAATTATTGAAATACAAGAGAATTAAGGGCAAATAATGCTTAATGAAATAAGTTACAGTGAAATAAAAAATAAATGTATTTTTATAGATGTTAGAAGTCCGGAGGAGTTTAAAGAGGGAGCAATACCGGGTGCGGTAAATATTCCGATATTGAGTGATGAGGAAAGAAAGATTGTTGGAACTGCGTATAAACAGCTTAGCAAAAATGAAGCAAGACGATTTGGAATTGAATTTGTTTCACCTAAGCTTTTAAATATGTTTGATGAAATATTGGAGCTAAAGAAAATAGAATCTTATTTAGTTGTATACTGTGCAAGGGGTGGATATAGAAGTACAGCCTTTGCTTCGATATTTAGCTCTATAGGAGTTAATTTGTTTAGACTTATAGATGGCTATAAGGGATATAGAAAATATATTACAGAAGCCTTATTAGAGCTTAATGAAAATATAAAATATATTGTAGTGCATGGAAATACTGGTGTTGGTAAAACAGACATATTGATGGAGCTTAAAAGCTTGGGATACAATGTCTTAGATTTAGAGGGTGCTGCAAACCATAGAGGGTCTTTGCTGGGGAGTATAGGAATAGGTGAGTGCAATTCTCAAAAAGCTTTTGAATCTAATATATTTGAACAATTAAAAGGTATAACAAATTCGAGATATGTATTCATCGAGGCAGAAAGCAAAAAAATAGGGAAGGTTGTTATACCTGATTATATTTTTTCAGGAATGAAATCTGGCTTGCACATATTTATAGACGCAGATTTGGATTATAGAGCAAAAAGTCTTAAAAAAGATTATATTTTAAATGAAAACTGGATTGAGGAATCAGCAAAAAGCTTTGAAGCATTGAGAAAATATCTGTCAAATGAAAAGGTAGATTATCTTTTATCTAAGCTAGAACAGTCTAATTTTGAAGAAGTCGCAAAAGAGTTAATGATAAATTATTACGATCCAATGTATATGAACAAAGCAAATGAATATGAATATTCAGCAAAATTCAAAGCAGAAATATCAGCGAAGAAAACTGCTGAGGAGATAGACAAATGGATGGAAAAACACCATTGTAACTAATATTATTTTTATATATCTGCATAATAATTAAAAAAATTAATTTTTGAAGGAAGGGTGCGTGCTAAAATGATGAGAGAAGAAAGCATTATTAAGACTTCAGATGGTATTGACGTATTTTGTAAAAAAGATATTCCAGACAATCCGATAGCCGTGATAGTTATAGTTCATGGTTTTGCAGAGCATTTAGCAAGATATGATTATTTTGTCCAAAAGTTAAATGAAAATCAAATTGCATGTTACAGATTTGACAACAGAGGTCATGGAAAAAGCGGAGGGCTGATGCTTCATGTTGAAAGCTACAACGATTATATCAATGACGCAGATTTGATAGTTCAAAAAGCAAAGGATGAATTTCCAAATCTTCCGCTGTTTATGTTCGGACACAGCATGGGTGGCTTTATAACTGCCATATATGGTGAAAAATTTAAAGACAGATTAGATGGGCAGATTTTCTCAGGAGCAGCTACAGACGAGCCTCCTCAAGCAAATCCAGTCCTTAAAACTGTGATAAACATATGCAATGCTTTGTTTCCGAAAATGAGGATTAAAAATGACCTTTCTGCACTTATATCAAGGGATATAGATGTTGTGAACAAATACAGAAATGACCCTTTAGTGCATGATAAGGCAACAGCAAGATTTTTTAAACAATTTATCATAGAGGGCATGACATACTTAAAAAATAATACGAAAGAATACAAATATTCTTGCTTGATATTGCATGGTAAAGAGGATAAGCTGGTAAGATATAGTTCATCAGAAAACTTTTATAATAATATTTCTTCTACAGATAAGCAAATAAAAATATATGATGATTTATATCATGAAATTTTAAACGAGGCTGAAAAGGATATTGTTATAAATGACATATTAGTTTGGATTAATAATAAGGTTAATAATTAAGCTATAAAGCAATAATATCAATGCTTATAAAAAGACTGTTTTTAAAAGAATTTTATACACTGTATATAGTTTGACATCTTGATAAATACAGCTATATACAGTGTATTCGTTTTATATTGCAAAGGTCTTTTTTAATGATTCACCTAGTATAGTTGAGTAAGACATACTAGCAAAAAATGGCAAATAAAAATTATTTATTGACAAATAACTTTGACAATGATATAATTTGATTATCAAAATATTTGATAGTAAAAGGGGAACAAATGAGCAATCATAAATCAATTAATAAAATTTTAAAAAGCTTATTTAATAATGTTTTAAAAATCGAGGAAGACTGTGTATGTAGTGGTGAGTATGAAGATTTGTCAATCAACGAAATGCACGTTATTGAAAATATAGGCTTAAACAGAGAAAGAACAATGTCTGATACTGCCAAGGATTTACACATTACCTCCGGAACATTAACTACTGCAATTAGTAATCTTGTAAAAAAGGGATATGTATATAGGACTCGTTCAGAAGATGACAGAAGAATTGTATATATTAAATTAAGTCCTAGAGGTATTCACGCATACAAATTCCATGAAAATTTTCATGATGATTTTGTTTTTAGTGCTATAGAGCATTTAAGCGAGGAAAAGCAATTGCTATTAATCGATGTTTTAGCAGATATAGACGAATATTTTAAGAGTAGAAAAAAATAAGCTTATTACATTAATTCTATAAATAATATAATATTTTTCGCAATAATACTTTAACAATCAAATATTTTGAAAATCGAAATTTAGGAGACATGTAAGGAAATGGTAAATAATGAAAGGATAAGTGCCGAGTTTTCATGGCTTATTGTGTAATCGGTGCGGGTGTATTTATATGGCAATAAAAATAATCACAGACTCTACAGCTGATATTCCAGTAGATTTATTAGAAAAATACGGAATAGAAATAGTTCCTCTAACTGTAAATTTCGAAGACAAATCTTATTTGGATAAGATTGAAATTTCATCTGTTGAATTTTTTGATAAGCTTGCAAAGGTTAATAAGTTACCGACAACCTCACAGGCTTCGCCGGGAATTCTAGTAGAAGCGTTTGAAAAGGAACTAGCAAAAGAAAATGAAATAATTGCAATATTTATAAGTTCTAAATTTAGCGGAACATATGGCTCATCTATAATAGCTAAGGAAATGATAGGAAGCGACAAAATTTATTTAGTTGATTCAGGGTCTGCTTGCTTAGGACATTGTATGCTGGTTTTAGAAGCTGCTAAGCTAGTAAAAGAAGGCTTGAGTGCAGGAGAAATATTTAAAAAGCTTGAGGAGATAAAGTCGAAAATATCGATATACGCAGGAGTAGATACCCTCAAATATCTTGAAAAGGGCGGGAGACTTTCAAAAGGAGCAGCAGTAGTAGGAACTATATTAAATATAAAGCCTATTATAAAAGTAAAAACTGGCAAGATAGAATCAATAGATAAGGTAAGAGGAAAAGTTAAGGTTTTTAAATGGTTGGATGATTTTATAGCTAATAATGTAAAACCTCAAAACAAGACAGTGGCAGTATACTATTCAGTAAATGAAGAAACAGCTATAGAATTAAAAAAATTGCTTATAGAAAAATATAATGCAAAGGACGTATTTATTGGTGAAATCGGACCTGTTATAGGAACTCATGTAGGACCGAATGCACTAGCAATTGCTTTCATCGAGGACTAATCCTTCTAATAAGTTTTAAGAAAAAGACAGCAAAATATTTATGTTTTAGCTGTCTTTTTTAATATCTAAGGAGCGAAACTCAGTTCTCTCTTATAAAAGCTTATCCTTGATAACATTCCAATAATTAAACTCGCCTATTGTGAGCTGATTTATTGTTTTTGCGGATGTGAAAAAAATTACTGAATCTATATGCTCAAATTCATAACAAATACCATCAACGACCAATGTCAGAGCGTAATCATCTGTACTCTCTGGAATTATTTTCACCTCAAATTCTGGAGGAACTATTAAACTGCTGCTTAAGCACCTATAAGCATTGGAAATAAGGGGAGCTAGTGGCATTATCTGAAGCGTTTTAAGCGATGGATATACCAATGATCCTCCTGCTGAATAGTTGTATGCAGAGCTTCCAAGAGGAGATGAGATTATAATACCGTCACCGCTTATCGTCTGCAAATAGTTATCATTAAAATACATTCTGAGATGTGCAGTTTTCATATCATGCCTTTTTATTGCTATATCGTTCACGGCATAAGTTTTAAACACTGAATTTTTACCATGCACTACACATTCAATTATATTTATTTCATTAATTCTGTAATTTGCACTCTTGTATTGCTCAATAAAATTTTCCATATTATCAGGAGTAATCTCAGGGAAAAAACCAAGAGTTCCTGTATTTATTCCTATAAAAGGAATATGTGAAAATTTACTCGTTCTTACTGCATGCAAAAATGCTCCGTCTCCGCCAATACTAATATTAAGCTCTGCATTTTCATTAAAGCCCTCATAAGGAGTAAAACCTTCATTTTTTAATATTTTTATTAAATTATCGGTAATAGTTCTCGAATAGCTTTCTAAATTAGGTAAACAATTTATTATTCTTTCCATAGAAGACTCCTTTTTACTAAATATTACTTTACATTAAGCCGTTTTTATATTATATTATATCATAGTATCACTACGTTAATACAAAAGTATCACTTCGTGACACTTTTTAAGTTTTAATTTTAGGAGCAATTTAATGAGTAATAATGATATAGATAAGGTCTCACTTCGTGAGTCGCATGAAAATTGTCAAAGCAATAATAATTGCTTTAACTATACAATACAAGAAAATGATAAAAGTGTAAAGGAAATTTTACTTGGCGAGCTAAATTTTTCTAGGAGGCTTTGCGTCAAGCTAGAAGAAAGTGGGAAAATACTTCTGAACGAAAAGCCTGTGAAGCTTAAAAAGAGAGTGTACATAGACGATATTTTGACTGTTTATTTTGAAGATGAAAAAGAAGACGAGTACGACCCTGTAGAAATGCCGTTAAAAATATTGTATGAAGATGAGAGCATGCTTATAGTGGATAAACCTCCGTTTATGGTTGTACACCCTACTAAATCTCATTTTTACGATACGCTTGCAAATGGAGTGAGATTTTATTTTGATTCTCACAATATAAGGAGTAAAATTCGTCTTGTGAACAGACTTGATATGAATACCTCCGGAATAGTGATAATTGCAAAAAATTCCTTTATTCACAACGAATTATCCAAGCAGATGAAGGAAAATACTGTTGAAAAATATTACTATGCGATAGCAGAAGGAACGATAATTCAGGATAAAGGGACTATTGATGCCCCTATAACAAGACTTAATGATGATGATATTATGCGAACGGTTGACCCGTCTGGAAAAGAGAGCATAACACATTATGAGGTTATAGACAGATTTGATGATATGACTCTTTTAAGACTAAAGCTTGAAACAGGAAGAACTCACCAAATCAGAGTTCATTTAAAGCATATTAGACATCCGATAATAGGGGATAGCTTATATAATAGAGAAAGCAGTTTAATTAATAGACAAGCACTGCATTGCAGCGAGATGAGCTTTACTCACCCTATAACGAAAAAACGTATAAATATAAAGGCTGAGTTGCCTGAGGATTTTAAGAAACTAATTAAAAATTAACGATAAATTAATAATGAATTAACATTTAATTGTGATTATAGATTATAATGAGCTTATAGTTTAGCTTCATTGTAAATCGGATTTTGTGATTTGATTTTGGAGGAGAAAATGAAAAAAATATTACTGATTACAACAGGTGGAACAATTGCTTCGAAAAATAGCCCTGATGGTTTAACACCAGCGATGACATCTGAGGAGCTATTGTCATATGTTCCGGAGATAAATGAGTTGTGTGATGTAGATACAATTCAGATTTTAAATATTGACAGCACTAATATTCAGCCGGAGCATTGGAGCTTGATGGTAAGCACGATAAAAGATCGGAAGAGCGGTT
>DCPV01000122.1:0-1832 GCA_002323775.1 Firmicutes bacterium UBA1535
TTTATACATAATCTATAATATTGGCGTAATTTTTATTTATGCCTGTGCAGAATTAGCACTATATATGAAAAAGATTAGTATTAAATTTAATATTACCTTTAAATTTTATAAATTTAACGGTATACTATAATACTAACCTAATTTCATATATTTTGCAATATAAAATTGTGTTTTAAAACATAATTAATTATTTTTTATAGGTGGTTTTATTAGGCATTTTTCTCCAAAGCCTATTAAATCATGCCTGTTTGTTTTTTGTAATGCCTTTAATACTAAAGAGTAATTTTCTCTTTTCTTATACTGCATCAAGGCACGCTGCATTCTTTTATCTTCAACTGATTTTGGAACATATACAGGTTTACCGGTTAATGGATTTGTTTCCGTGTAATACATACAGGTTGATAAAGTTCCGGGGGTAGGATAAAAATCCTGCACCTGTTCAGGCATATGACCCATATCTCTTATATACTCAGCAAGCTTTACAGCATCATTTAATGTACAGCCAGGGTGTGAGGATATAAAATAAGGCACTATATACTGGTCTAAGCCAAGCTTTTTATTTTCTTTATTAAATTTATCAACAAATTTGTTGTAAATTTCAATAGACGGCTTACCCATCAGCTCGAGCACATTATTGCTGACATGCTCCGGAGCAGTTCTTAGCTGTCCACTAACATGATGCTTTGCAAGTTCCTTTATAAATTCATCGCTTTTATCATACATGGCATAGTCATATCTAACACCTGAGCGAACAAAAACCTTTTTAATATTAGGTAATTTTCTTAATTTTCTAAGCAGCTGTACATAATCACTATGGTCAACGATTAAATTACCGCATTTATTTGGAGTAAGGCATTGTTTATTTTTGCAAACTCCATGCTTTAGTTGTTTTTCACACGAAACTTCTCTAAAATTCGCAGTAGGTCCTCCTATATCGTGTATATATCCCTTGAAGTCCTTTGCTTTAGTCATTTTCTCTACCTCGGCAATTATAGACTCATGACTTCTTGCCTGAATTGTTCTGCCTTGATGAAAATTCAAGGCACAGAAAGAACATCCGCCAAAGCAGCCTCTTACACTTGTAACACTGAATTTAACCTCCTCAAGTGCAGGTACTCCACCGTCTTTCTCGTAAACAGGGTGATATGTCATTTCATAATTCATATCATATACATCATCTAATTCCAATGCTGACAATGTATCCGCTGGGGAGTTTTGAACAACATATATATTATCATACTGCTCTACCAAGACACTGGCATTTATAGCATCTGTATTTTCATGTTGAATTTTAAAACTTTCTGCATATTTAAGCTTAGAGCTTACGACTTCGTCATAGCTTGGTAAAAATATAGGCTCAAAGGCTCTATCCTTATCCTTTGTTTTGTACACTGTACCTTTTATATAAGTTATTTCTTCTATCGGTAGTCCAGAGTCCAAGCTTTCAGCAATTTCGATAATCTGCTTTTCTCCCATGCCATATACTAGCAAATCAGCAGAAGAATCAAGTAAAATAGACCTTCTAATCTTATCACTCCAATAGTCATAATGAGAAAATCTCCTTAAACTTGCCTCTATCCCGCCGATAATTATGGGGCTATCCTTATATGCTTCTCTTATTTTATTTGAATACACAATAACTGCTCTATCCGGTCTTTTGCCAAAAATTCCACCAGGTGAATAAACATCTGTGCTTCTTTTTTTCTTCATTGAGGTGTAATGATTTACCATAGAGTCTATGTTTCCGGAATTTACTAAAAACCCAAGCCTAGGCTTGCCTAAACGCTTAAAGTCCTCTATATTGTTCCAATCAGGCTGAGCAATGATACCCA
>DCPV01000122.1:1876-3899 GCA_002323775.1 Firmicutes bacterium UBA1535
GCTGAGCAATGATACCCACCTTGTATCCAAATCTTTCGAGAGTACGGGAAATTATAGCAGTAGAAAAAGACGGGTGATCCACGTAGGCGTCACCTGTCACAAATATAAAGT
Organism: Firmicutes bacterium UBA1535; assembly: GCA_002323775.1. GTDB lineage: Bacteria > Bacillota > Clostridia > Tissierellales > Sedimentibacteraceae > UBA1535. The sequence goes on from DCPV01000122.1 coordinate 1,988, forward strand.
CGCAGTAATCCCATCCATATTTTTTTAAATCTTCTTTGTTAATCGGTAGAAAAGCCAAATTTATCTACCTTCCTCTCTATATTGATCCTGCTTCTTTTCTTTCAAGATACTCATCGTAAGTCATAAGTCTGTCTATCATTCCTGTTTCAGTAAACTCTATAATTCTGTTTGCAATAGTTTGAATTAACTGATGGTCATGTGACGAGAACAGTATAATTTCTTTAAAATCTATCAAACCATTGTTTACAGCTGTTATTGATTCAAGGTCTAAGTGGTTTGTCGGTTGATCAAGTACAAGTACATTTGAGCCTGAAAGCATCATCCTTGACAGCATACATCTAACCTTTTCGCCTCCGGATAATACCTTTGCTTCCTTAAATACATCATCACCTGAGAAAAGCATTCTACCTAAGAAGCCTCTTAGGAAGCTCTCTGATTGCTCCTCTGAAAATTGTCTCATCCAATCAACTAAATTCAATCTGCAATCATTGAAGAACTGCGAGTTATCCTTAGGGAAATACGAAGTAGTAATTGTCTGACCCCATTTATATGTTCCAGAATCCGGCTCTAATTCTCCAGTTATAATCTTGAAGAAAGTAGTTTGTGCAAGTTCAGTATTTCCTATAAATGCTATCTTATCATCTCTGTTTATTCTAAAGGATATGTTATCCAACACCTTTACACCATCTATTGATTTTGACAAGTTTTCTACTGTCAATATTTCATTTCCTACTTCTCTGTCTGCCTTAAACCCAACAAATGGATATCTTCTTGATGAAGAAGGCATTTCCTCAACTGTTAATTTATCAAGCATCTTTCTTCTTGCAGTAGCCTGCTTAGATTTTGATTTATTAGCAGAGAATCTTTGTATAAAATTTTGAAGCTCTTTTATCTTATCTTCATTTTTTCTGTTTTGGTCTTTCATCAATTGCTGCATAAGTTGACTTGATTCATACCAGAAATCATAGTTACCAACATACATTTTGATTTTTTTGTAATCAATATCAACTATATGTGTACACACATTATTCAAAAAGTGTCTATCGTGGGATACAACTATTAAAGTTCCCTCAAAATTGAATAAAAATTCTTCAAGCCATTTAATAGAATGTATATCAAGGTTGTTTGTAGGCTCATCAAGCAGAATAATTCCCGGTTGACCAAATAATGCTTGTGCCAATAGTACCTTAACCTTATCTCCACCGTTTAAGTCCTTCATGTATGAATATTGCAAATCAGTGCCGATACCAAGACCTTGCAATAGCTGTGCCGCCTCTGTTTCAGCATCCCAGCCGTTCATCTCTGCAAATTCTCCCTCTAATTCAGAAGCCTTAACTCCATCCTCGTCGCTGAAATCTTCCTTTGCGTATAAAGCATCTTTTTCTTTCATAATTTGATAAAGCCTTGCATTTCCCATTATAACTGTTTCCATGACTTGGAATTCATCAAATTGGAAATGGTCCTGCTTCAATACTGACATTCTTATATTGTTTGGTATTGATATTTCTCCTGTATAGCTATCTATTTCACCTGACAATATTCTTAAAAATGTTGATTTTCCTGCTCCATTTGCTCCTATAACTCCATAGCAATTTCCCGGAGTAAATTTTAAATTTACATCGCTAAACAATTTGCCTGTGCCAAACTGCAAGCCTAACTCTGTTATTGTTATCATTTATCTTCATCCTTTATAATTTTTATATATTTTTTGTTCAACTATCATAATAAAAGGATACATATACTATACTGTATCCTAAATTACTATATATTATGCTTAGACACCTGTTGCACAAATATTTGTGCATGAGCTTGGTGCATATTTCCTCATTATTTTTTATTATTTTTAAATCTTATTACATAATACAAATACTTATTTCCTCAAAAATGGAGGTAATTCAAAATCGAAAGGATC
>DCPV01000101.1 GCA_002323775.1 Firmicutes bacterium UBA1535
TTGTATTTTTTAATTTTTTTTCAAATTCTTTGTCATCCAAAATTTCATTTTCTATATCAATAAATGCTAATTTATTTGAGTTCATATTGTAATGTATTATCTCATAATATTCTCTTGTGTTAAATTTAAAATTCGCACCTTTTTCCTTCATCTCTTGCTTGGCATTCAAATAATCAGCATATGTTATAACTGATTTTTCTAAAATATCTACACCATAATGTTTCAATATATCCTTATTTATAACAAACATTTTATAGTTCAAACCTAATGGAATACAATATCTTCCTTTATGTGCATCCAATAATTTGTTATATGAATCAAACCTTGTATAGTCAGCATGTTTTTTAGCAATACCTTCAAGATACATTTGATCATCAATTATAATTGCATTACCGGTACTTAATGCTATATTTCTCTTTAATATATAATTATCAATTGACACCGATTTTTGATCTACAATATTAATTTCTAATGGAATATGGTTTGTATCACAAAAATCTTTAGTAAGCTTAATAATCCTATCTGGAATATCTAAGTCCATATTAGAATTATGGTAATGCCATATTTGAATTTTAGAATTATTGCCTTTATCACCCATTGCACACGAAGATAAATATAATAGTTGTAATAAAATAAAACTTAAAATAACAATCTTTAATACCTTTTTCATTAAAGTTATTTCTCCTTCAAACATAACTATTTGCTAATATGATTATACACTTGAAAAGAGATTGACATTGAAAATAAATCTATTTTAAGTATAGTTTAATTTACACCACTTAGTACAAACGCTACTCCGTACGTGTTATAATGCCATCGTCTCAATCAGTCCATAATAAATCATTTAAACTTTTCATATCCACTATTTTATTCTCAATTAATTGTATAAATAATAACTATCTACAAATTGATTTATTTTATCATCTATCATTTTATTTATCTCTGAATTTTCAGAATCAAAATTATCTAAAGAGTTTTTTTCTCCTGATAGCTCCTTTGCTATTTCAAAAACTAGAGATTCTGTGAATTCAACCACTTTTGCACTTATTATATATACATCATAGGTAGAACTTTGAATTGGATCGTATGAATATCTAGCTACTTCATCTGCTTTTTCTTTGTCTTTAATAAATATATTATATGAAGCATTTATTATCCTTTTGATATTTCCACCTGAATTTATTGTCCTACCTATTCTCCCAGTATACTCCCAGTTCTCATCTACTTTTAATGCTTTCCTTATTTCCTCTGTATCAAAAATTGGTGTATAAATCATATCGGAAGCAATGCCATATCCTATAAGCTCGAGATATCTTGATTCATTTACTACATAATTTGCTATATCATAAATTTTATTGTTTGTTATCTTTTTATTCATAAAAAAAGCTGGACTATAATTTATAGCATATGGATAAATCATTAATGTTTTATCAGAAATATTACTTATCCTTTCAACTGCGAGTGGACTAATAAGAAGCTGGCTAGTTTCAATTTCTCCTATAAAATCTAAACTACTATTTTCATCATATAGATGCGGCAGATTATTGTAAAATCCTTCTGGGTCATAATTATATAGTTTACTATCATGATAAAGTATAATATCATTACATATATCCATTATTGATTTTTTTAATCTTGCTTTAAACTCACCACTATCCTTTACATAATCGCTATTTTCATTAAGAAATAACACCCCGTTTTTATTTAAACAATAATCTACTATCTCACGACATTCTGTATCATTAATCTTAAACCTCGCACCTTTTTCCTTCATTTCCTGCTTTATTTTTAAATACTCGGTGTATGTTATAACTGGTGTTTCAAATGTATCTATACCGTAATAGTCTATTGCCTTTTTGTTTATAGCGAGCCCAACATAGCACATTCCCAAAGGAACACAAGATTTTCCTTTGTGGACCTCAAATAATTTGTTGTAGCTTTCTAATTTCGTATAATCAGCAGCTGAGTTTTTAGGCATATTATTTAAACGAGATAGCATATCAATAGAGATAAAATTTCCAGTTGCAGCAGCTATGTTCCTTTTTAAGACATAATCTTTATACGTAATAATGTCAGAACCATATTCATGAATCTCTAATGGAATATCATTTTCTTCACAAAAATTCTTTACTCCGTCAATAAGTTCACTATTTAGCCCCTTTTCTCTACCAATATAATAGTACCAAAGTTGAATTTTATCTTCTCCGTTTGTTATATTATTAATAATTGTATTACCATGTTTAAATGCAAAATACAAAGACAACGATATTGCAAAAACAACTGAAACAATAACAATTAATTTCTTTTTCATTTCAAGGTACACTCCTTTTAATTTTACATATTTATACCTCTTATTTCTAATATTCTATTAAATTTTATCGCTGGTTTTTTCCTTTTCCAAAGTTTTGTAAATACTTTTTATAGTTTTTACATCTTGATTATCTATAGCTTCTTTGTCATAACGTGCTTTCCTATAAATTTCTTTTATAACTTCTAAATTTTCTGTATGACCTTTAAATATATTCGATGACTTCTCATATATTGTATAGCTGTTATCATATTCAAATATACTCATTCTTTTTTTGCTACAAAGCATAAGGAATTTTTTATACCAGTATCTTATTTGATTTATGCCCTTAGAAAACATCTGCTTTTCATTTTTATTTCTCTTATTTTCATCATCTATAAAGCTTCTATTCTCCTTAACGCCCTCTACATAATCAAAGGTCTTTCTCTTTTTCCTTACTGAGAATACCTTTATTAAACCATAAATTACAAATGCTAGAAATGCAATAGCAACAATATAAGCAAAAATACTAAATGTTTTTTCGCTAGGGTCCTGTATCATATGTCTTTCTGCCTCTTGTTCAATATAATTAGGTATTTCAAAAGGAGCTGGTGGTGCTTCTTCATAATTTTGAGCTCTATTCATAAAATATGCCATAGGTAAAAATAATACATAAATAATTTTCATTACTATAGGAACAAGTATTTTGCCATATACAAATTTCACCACAATAATTATAATCTTTAAAATTGAATCTGTACTTAGAACTATACTTATTATACTTGTCATTACAATAACTAAGGCGTTCATAAGCATAAATCTTTTATTATTAATTATCTCTTGACCGTGTCTAGCAGTACGCATCAGATACAATCCACTTATAATAAAAATAATAACGTATTGTAAGCTGACTCGATTAAAAAGCTCAATATTTTTAACCAAAAAAACAAGTAGCAACAAAGGTAAAATTGCATAAAAAAGATTGATAAATAAATCCTTAAATCTATAATAATTTACATGGTATTTATCTGTTAAAACAACATACAGCATATAAATATATGGAATTATAGCCCCTATAACTCCTGTAACATTATTAACAAATAATACTGCTATGATAAATCCTAATATAGGAATATATTTAAGCTTAGTATATTTACTAAATCTTAAAGCATAGCTAAGAGACAAGCTAATAAGGACTGTAAAATATACAAAAACCATTGCATTGTTTGTGGGAGAAATAAAAACCATGTTAGCATATGCAAAATAAAATGCTAACAAGCACATATTTTTAATTAAAAAAACTAAAAACACATTAATCCCCCCCCTTGTCTTGAGCTAAATCCAAACTTGGATTTAGAACACAAACATCATGACCTGTTAATTCCTTTAATTTTTCCAGACCCGTCATATAACCTGCGTCGACATGTAAATAATTTGACTCTTTATTTAACAGATTATTATTCTCTTTAAAATAAATTTCCTCAATATCTGGTGTAATAAGAATATGTCCAACACCTGATTCAGCACAATCAATAGCTCTATTTAACAATTTATTGTATGATTCTCTGATAACACCCTTTGTTGCTCTCCCCAGACCCTCTAAAACAGTCATCAGATGATTTCTACCCCAAGCGAAATAATCTAAATTTTCAAAAATTGGCTTCGTACCTGCTGTTATTGCATTTGTTATAACTTTATATTTTATATTTCTACTTTCCAAGAGCTGACACACACTTCTTGCCATAGAAAAACATTCCTCGACAAGTTCGTCTTGCTTATAACCACTATAATCTATATTTAATATTACAGTAACAATCAGTTCAAGAGTGTAATCATATTTTTTGACCATTAACTGTCCAAGCCTTGCTGTTTGTACCCAAGAAATCATCTTTTGAGGCTCTTGTCCAGTATAATCGTTAAATCCTACTGTTAGTATTGGGTCTTCAAATATAAATCTGTTTATTGACATTTCTCCAATATAACCACTAAGCTTTACATCAATATCTGAAACAGCAGTTTCTTTGGGTATAACTATTATTTCTTCAATATTGTCATATCTCCCTATAGTTTCAGTTATTCCAAGAAAATCTCCGCCATATATTGTAGCACCATACAGAAAATATCTTCCTCGTTTTGGTATAGACGCCCTTATTCTTCTCTCAAGAATTTGCCTTGGCATCAAATATTGGCTGCTCTCAATAATCATAAAATCAAGGTCCTTAGTTTTCTTTAAAACTACTATTTCTTTTGAAAATTTTTCTTGTAGCTTTAAATATGAAACAAAGCGTCTTGTTCTATTTTTTAAAACACATATAATATCAAATTCTTCATCAGGCTCAATAATTTTCAATGAAGGTTTTTGAGAATATTCTATGCCTGTTAAAGCATTTTTTATTGAATTTCTTTCAATTATATATATAATTGCTGCAATTGCTATTATTGTTATTAGAAACATAATTCCCTCCATTTTGGCATAGTATAAAAGCTGCTTCAATATAAAAACTTTGTCACAGCTTAAAACAATGCACTTAAAAATAAAAATCTATTGCACACTTATATTTTTTCTAATGGAACGGGGATGCTTCTTATTATTTCGTCTAAGTAAACCGCTGTTTCCTTTGATCTTCTTCCACCAGCTGATATGATACGATGACATAAAACGTCCTGTGCAACAGCCTGTACATCTTCAGGTAAAACAAAGCCTCTCCCATTTATAGCAGCATAGGCTTGACTTGCTTTGTATAAAGCTATGGCTCCACGTGTCGATACTCCTGTTAAAAATCTTCTATCATTTCTCGTAGCTGTAACAATTTCCAACATATATTTAGAAACATCTTCATTTACTGTAACAAGGCTAAAATTATCTTTCACATATCTTGTTTCTTCGCTATTTACTACATATTCTAGGCTTTCTACAATATCTATTGTTGATTTTCTAGCTATAACCTCTAGTTCCTGTTCCTGCTGCATATAACCAAGTGATAGTCTCATAAAAAATCTGTCTATTTGAGCCTCTGGCAATGGAAACGTTCCTGATGACTCAATAGGGTTTTGTGTTGCCATAACCATAAATGGTTCTTCAAGCTTCATGGTTTGTCCATCAACCGTTATTTGTCTTTCCTCCATAGCCTCTAACAAACTTGACTGAGTACGAGGCGTAGCTCTGTTTATCTCATCGGCAAGAACTATGTTAGAAAATAAAGGTCCAGGTCTAAACATAAATTCTCCCTCTTTGTTATTATAATAATTTATACCCGTTAAATCTGATGGTAATAAGTCAGGAGTAAATTGAATTCTTTTGAATTTTCCCCCAATTGATTTTGCAAATGCTCTTAATAGCATCGTTTTTCCTGTGCCAGGAATGTCTTCTAATAATACATTACCTGAACATATAAAAGATACAATAATCTTATTTATAACCTCATCCTTGCCTAAAATAACCTTTGAACAATTACCTAATATTTTGTCCTTATACTCCACAAATTGTTTTGTTTCCATATGTATTACTCCTCCTAAGTTAAAACTTTAACATTGATAACGTTTTTGTCTTATAGTTTAATTCTACCATATAATACAAAATATTACAATGATATTTAAAATTCATTTTAATTGCTTTTTTCTAAATTTTTATAACTACCTTTGATTATTTTTATATCTTCTTTATTTATAGTTTCTTCGCTATAGCGAGCTTTTCTGTAAATTTCTCTCATACTATTCAAATCTTTTTCTTTGTTTTCAAATATCTCAAATGATTTTTCATATATTGTCTGGCTGTTATCATATACCAATATATCCATTTTTCTTTCATAGCAAAGCATGAGGAATTTTTTATACCAATATCTTATTTGATTCATGCTTTTATCAAGTATTTTCTTGGGTTTCTTGTTTTCATCAATATCATCATCAAGAAATCTTCTATATGATTCCACACCATTTATTTTATTTATCCCACTTATTTCAATATATGCTTTTGCTTTTCTTTTTAACCTTTCTCTCCTTATAAGAACAGAAATGACAATCGTTAAAATTACAATAGCACCAAAAGCAATAATAAAAGTGTAACCATCTACACTTAGATCTGGCACACGAGGAGCTCTCTCTGTAAATCTAATATTTTTATTCGAATTAATTAATCCTAATGCTCCCAAATTTAAAAGTTTCAATACAGGCCAAGAAATTATATAAAGAATTTTCAATGCTATTGGTATAATTACATCTATAAATACAAATATCATAACATTAGTTACATAACTAAAAACTACATCTACATTTAGAATAATGCTTATAACACTGATTAGTGAAATAAGCAAAGTATTCATTAGTAAAAATCTTCTATTATTGATTACAGTGCTACTATGTCTCGTAATGCGCATTAAGTACAATCCGCTTATGATAAACACGATAAAATATGGTAAGCCTACACGATTAAAAATTCTAAAATTCTTAGATAAAAAAACAATAAACAATAAAGGCAAGATTGTTAAAAAGAGTCTAATAAACAAGTCTCTAAAACCATAATAATCTACTAAGTATTTATCCTTTAAAGCAATATAAAACATATAAATATATGGAAGTATAACTTCTATAACTCCCATCGTAGTATTAGCAAACTGCAAAGATATGACAATCCCCAACATAGGAAGATATTTAAGATAACTATATTTTTTACTAAATCTAAAAACATAGCTAATAGATAAGCTGATAAAGACAATAAAGTATACTAAAATCATTGAATTTTTTACAGGAGTAAAAAAAATCATATTGGCATATGTAAAATAAAAAGCTAGCAAACACATATGCTTAATCAAAAAAATTAAAAACATATTAATCCCCTCCCTTGTTTTGAGCCAAATTTAAACTATGGCATTTTAGCTTCGTATGTTCTGTTACAAGAAAATAAGGTAAAAATTTATAAAATTGTTATTAAAATAAAAACAATTATCTTTTTTTTGCTATAAACTACTAAGCTAAAACTTTAACAGTGATAACGTTATTATTTAATAAATTGACTCTATCATAAAATGCAAAATATTTCAACAATAAAATAATTATTCATCCAAAATTTAATACAAATATCCTATTTTTTCATATCCTTAATTATAATATACCATATACTTACAAATTGCTCAAGGGACTTTTGAGTCTACTTTATAAAGAATTTTGTCAAAATAATTGATTTCACTTGCTATCATCATTTTTATTTTATTACAATCTTAATTTATTAAAAAAACAAAATAAACAAAAATTTTAAACTCTTAAAAACACTTTAACTTTTTGACCTTTCATCCGATATAACTAATAGAAATATAATACTTTTATAAAGAGTGTGAAATCAAATGAATATTATTAATAACCCTATTGCTACAGATAGCTTTAAAAGCAGTCCTATTCAATCGAACGCTAATGTTTCAAGCACTTCAAGCAACGCAAGCATTTCAGATGCTTTGCGTGTTTCTGAACTTGAAAAAGCAATTCTTGAAAATTTGAATAATACAGCAAATATAAAATCAGACGCTTATTTAGCTTCTAAGACGCAGCCTGATAACACTGCTGATTTAATTGCGTTTGCAAAAAAACTTCTGTATAATGAAAAGTTCAGAGAAATTGCAATAAACTCAGACCCTAAGCTAAAAGAGGCTTATGAAAATTTTAATGAGGCTATAAAAACTGATGATTCTAAGCTTGCAGAGTACATTAGGTCTGTTCTTTCGGATTCTAATAAGTTCTCGGGAGAGTTTTTCCATGCACTTAATAAGCTGATGTCTGACACAAAGGATTTAAGCTTAAAAAATGCTATATACGATTTCTTAAAGATATTTGACTATTATTTTTCTCAGGATGAAAACGCCTCTGCTGTAAACTCTGCATTAAATGAGCTTTTGAGCAAGCTTCCGGAAGATTTGAAAAATTACTTATTAAAGCTTTTATCAAATAGCTTTGACAACAAGTTAAATCTTTTGTTACTATCAATATTGGACACAAAGCTTCCTGAAAGAGAAAAATTAAAGCTTGTTATTTCATATTTGCTTGATTTTGCTGATAAATCGAATAACGTTAAGGACAGTGACCCTTTAAATATATTAAACAATTTTCCACAATCCTCAGCACAGTCAAATGATGAGAGTATAAAATTTATAGATATGGCTATAAAATCTTTAAAAAGCTCTAATTTAAGCAATGATAATGAAATAAGAGCCTTAATTGAAAACCTAGAGGAAAAGCTAGCCTCACAGAATTCCGATATATCAGATAAATTCATACCTGAGCAAAGCTTAAATATGCAAAAATCAAATATGAAGTTGTTGGATGAATTAATACAAAATGTAGTTAATCAAAAATCAGATAGTCTACATAATGCTAAAGTCACTGTAAATGAGCTTAAAAATAGTGATGTTGTCAAATTTTTAGATAGTTTAAAAGCATCTGCTAATTTTGATGATAAAAATATGATAAATAGCTTAATAGATGATTTGGGGAAAATAAAGCTTCAGAATTTATCAGAGCTTTCAGCAATTTTTGATAGAATAAAAACCTATATTTTAAATAATAATTCATTTACTAAAGATATTAAAGAAAATCTTCTCAATTTATTTGACAAATTTGCTGATAATATATTGGAAAATCTTATATTTTCCAATGTCTCAAAGAACAAATGTGAAGTGCTATTAAATATTTATGAGAAAAATATAATGCCTAATTTACTTAAAAACACAGAGCAATTCAATGCTGAGCTAAATACTAATCGTTTTAATAATCTAGGAATATCAAAAAATATTTTCTCTGCTTTAACTCATAATCTTTTAAGATTAAAGCTAGGTACAGCAAGTGAGTTTGACAAGCAAATCAAAACATTTTTTAATCAGCTAAATTATAAACAGCTAATTAATTCAGAAGAATCTGTTGATATGAAACTTGCTTTGATTAATAAACTTGTAGAACAGCAAGATATAAATGGCGGAATGAAGGAATTTTTAAAATTATTAGACACTGGTATGAAATCAAATTCTAATGAACAAAGCAGAGCAGCTTTTGAAAACACCTTGCTATCTCTAATCTCTAAGGATGATTTAATGGCTAGGTATAAACACTTCTTCCTGCCACTTCTATACAATGGGCAAAATATTTTATCGGAAATATTTCTTGGTATAGATAGGATAAAAGATGAGGATAAAAAGCAAGAGTTTGATATAGAAGATTTAGTATTTAAAATTACAATGATTTTAGACATTGAAAACAAGGGATTATTCAATACAACACTTGTTTATTCCAATGGAGAAATATCAGCAAATGTCGCAGTTCCAAAATATTTTAGTTCATCAGGTATTAAGATATATAATGATTTAAAAAATATTATTGCAAAAAACAAGCTTAAGGCTGGTAGTATTGTCGTCAGCTAACATAAATATGGAAACTATTAAGTATATAAAATAGAGGAGCATATCACGATGATATGTTCCTCGGTTTTTTTATTTATATTTTTAGTCTATTGGGACGACTGAACCCTTATATGTATCATTGATGTATTGCTTTATCCTTTTATCTTTTAGAGCTTCTATTAAGGCTATCACAGCTTTATTATTTTGATTGCCGTCTTTAACAACTATTATATTTGCGTATGTATGTGCAGCTTCTGAATCCTGTTCTTCAATAGAAAGAGCATTTGACACATCCAAGCCTGCACTGAGTGCATAATTCCCATTTAACACCACGAAATCAACATCAGTAATTATTTTTGAAATCTGATCTGCTTCTAACTCCACTATACTTATATTGTATGGATTTTTAACTATATCTTTCTTTGTAGCTGCAAAGCCTACACCAGCTTTTATTTTTATCAAGCCGTTATTTTCAAGTAGTAAAAGAGCTCTTGCTTCATTTGTTGCATCATTTGGCACTGCAATTATTGATCCTTTTTTTATATATTTTAAATCCGATGATTTTCCTGCATATATTGCAAGAGGTTCATAATGTATTCGTGCTACGCTAACTAATTTGGTCTTATGTTTTTTATTGAAATTATCTAAATAAGGCTTATGCTGAAAGAAATTTACATCAATATCCCCTGAATTTACAACTAAATTAGGCTGTATATAGTCGGTAAATTCAAATATTTCCAACTCATAGCCCTGCTCCTTCAATACATCCTTAACCTGAGCCAATATTTGTGCATGGGGTGTTGGCGATGCGGCTACCTTTATTTTTTTATTTTCTTCCTTTAATGTTTCATTATTTTGGCATCCTACTAATGAATTAAGTGCCAGTATTGAAATTAACATTAAAAAAAATGATTTCCTTAAATTTTTCATTTTAATCTCCTCTAATAAGAAGGCAGCTATATTTTTGGTTTATTGGATACATTTGTCACAGTATAAATCAAAAATATAAGCTTGTCAATAGCTTTTTAAATTTCGTTGAGTTTCTAACAATAATTAAATATATGAAAGAAAAGAAATATTAATTTTAATTTTCATAATAATAGATTGTTGACTTAATTGCTAATTTTGTCTTATAATATTAACATAAATAATAAAATATTTGATAAAACAATTCTTTTAAATAACTAAAATAAGGAGTCACTATGAAAGTCTTAGTAGTTGGAAGTGGTGCCAGAGAGCATACCATATGTTATAAACTAAAGCAAAGCAAAAAACTTAGCAAACTATATTGTGCACCAGGCAATGCCGGTATATCCTCCATAGCTGAATGTGTTGATATAAAAGCAGAGGATATAGAGAAAATAACTGAATTTTCTGTTGATAATAAAATAGATTTTGTTGTTGTAGGTCCAGAAGTTCCTCTTGTTGCAGGGATTGTGGATATGCTTGAGGCTAAAGGAATAAAAGCCTTTGGTCCTAAAAAATGCGGAGCAATATTTGAGGGCAGCAAGTCATATTCAAAGGATTTTATGGAAAAATACAAAATACCTACCGCAAAATACAGTACCTACACTGATTGCAAAGAGGCTCTTGATGGACTCGAAGAATTTAGTCTTCCTGTAGTTATAAAGGCAGATGGTTTAGCGGCAGGAAAAGGAGTTTTGATATGCAATACTATTGGAGATGCACGAGAGGGAATTAAGTCTATACTAGATGATAAGCAGTTTGGAGATGCAGGCAATAGCTTAGTTATTGAGGAATTTTTAGACGGAATTGAAACTTCCCTGCTATGCTTTGTCAACGGCAAAGAAATAATCCCTATGGAAAGCGCTAGGGACTACAAGAGAGCCTACGACAATGATTTAGGATTAAACACAGGCGGCATGGGCTGTTTCTCACCAAATCCAATATATACAGACGAGTTGAAAAAATTTATAAAGAAAAATATAATAGATAAAACCTTAGGCGGATTTTTAAGCGAAGGCATTGACTTCAGAGGAGTTTTGTTTATAGGTCTAATGATTA
>DCPV01000060.1:0-993 GCA_002323775.1 Firmicutes bacterium UBA1535
GATTTTGGCTATCTACAGCTTCTATTATATTATGTGATACTAAAACTGCATCTGCACCAGCTTCCATTCCGGCTTTAAAGGGCTTAAAGTCATTATTTAAAAAATTATTATAATCACGCTTATCGTAAGAAATACCCGTATGCGTATCTACGTTGTTGCCATAACCCGGGAAATGTTTTAAGACTGAACCTATATTTTCCGAATTCATAGTTTGCACAACGGTTTTTATATATTCGGAGGTTTCATCTGCATTTTTTCCAAAGCTTCTCTTATATATATAGTCTGAAGAATTTTCAGAAACATCGCATACTGGAGCCATATTGACATTAATACCTAAGGATTTTAGCAGAGTAGATTTTTCTATGGTGTCACTGGTAACTAATTTCCATCCTCCTTCGTTGTACAAATCCTGCGGAGACCAAAAAGGTACAGCTCTAAGGTTTTTATTTATGCTTATCCTATTTACAGTTCCGCCTTCTTCGTCTACAGCTATAAGCATTTTAATATTTGAAGCATCTTGATATGACTGAATATTTTCTTTTATCTCTTTCGAAGTCTTTCCTTTGAAATCTCTAGCAAATAAAATATATCCTCCCAAATGATATTCAAGTGCTTTATCAACTGCATTTTCTTCTGGACAGCGAACAATAAACATCTGTCCGATTTTCTGTTCTATTGACATTGATTTTATCATATCTTTTAAATCGTCTTTAGAATCTTCTTCATCGTCTGATTTTTCTCCGTTTTCTTCTTTGGGAGGAATAATATTATCCTCTCCGGTAAATTCGGGGTCTAAGTCTTTATCTGTCCCAGTACTTGAATTTTGTTTAAATATAGCACATCCAGTTAAAGTGAATAAAAATATTGTCATACTTACTAATATATAAAATATTCTTTTTCTCATTGCATAAATCATATGAAATTTTCCTTTCAAATTCTGTTAATTCTTATTAATATTAAAATAATTATACATTTTTTTAATATTAGTATCAA
>DCPV01000060.1:1072-2929 GCA_002323775.1 Firmicutes bacterium UBA1535
CTTTCTATAGTTAATAATATTGTTTCAATATTATTAGTAAATATAATTAATAAAATAAAAAATAAATTTCTTGCATTTTGTCAATCATAATGGTACAATAATATGTTATAAAAAATTAAAAATAAGGAAGAAAACGAATTAATGAAAATTGAAAACATCGAAATTAACGAAAAAATCCAAAAAGCTTTGGAGGAAATGGGCTTTGATGAGCTGACTCAAATACAGCAAGAAGCTATTCCTCATATTTTGGAAGGGAAAGATATTATCGCACAGTCAAACACAGGTACTGGCAAAACAGCTGCATTTGGTATACCAATAATTCAAAGCATCGACATCGATGTTAGACGACCACAGGCTATAGCACTTTGCCCGACAAGGGAGCTAGCAGTTCAGGTTGCAAATGAATTCAAAAAAATGTCTAAATATATAGAAGGAATTAGAACAGTAAGCGTTTATGGCGGAGCAGATATCAGAGGACAAATTGACAAATTAAAAGGTGGAGCACAGATTATAATAGGCACACCAGGAAGGGTTATAGACCTTATTGACAGAGGGGTTATAAAGCTTAATGAGCTTAAAATAACTGTACTTGATGAGGCAGACGAAATGCTTAAAATGGGCTTTAAGGAAGATATTGAGCATATACTAAGCAAAATAGACCATAAGACTCAAACACTTTTATTCTCAGCTACTATGCCAGAGGTTATAATGAAAATAACTAGAGATTTCCAAGAAAATCCAGTTATGATAAAAACCTTGAGAGAGGGTATAACTGCCAAGGAAGTAAAGCAGAGTTACTTTATGGTTAAACATTCTGATAAAACAGAAGCTCTTATGAGAATAATCGACACATACACAACGAAACTTGCATTAGTATTTTGCAATACTAAGAAAAGCGTTGATGAGCTTTTTGATATTCTTGTAGACAAAGGATATAACTGTGATAAAATACACGGTGACATAAACCAAGCTCAAAGATTAGATACACTCAATAAATTCAATAATGGCTTGGTTGACGTATTAATTGCTACGGATGTTGCAGCAAGAGGACTTGACATTAAAGAGGTTGAGGCTGTTATTAATTACGAGATACCTGGCAAAGAGGATTATTATGTTCATCGTATAGGAAGAACAGGTCGTGCCGGTAGAGAGGGCTTGTCATTTACACTTTTGACAAACAAAGAAATAAAAAAGCTTCAAGCTATAGAAAAATATACTAAAAAACCACTGAGAAAAAGACAGATACCTACTATTGAAAAGGTAAATGAAATAAAGCAAGATAAGTTTATAAGAGGAATTGAAGCAAAAATTGCAGATGGTCTGACAGAAGATTATTCTTACATTATCAACAGACTATATGATAGTGGAAATTCTCCTGAGGCTATTATAGCAGCTTTGATTAAGGATAGATTGAGCTTTGAAAATATAGAAAATGACAAGGATTTGAATGATATAACTCCGGAAAAATCAGAAAGAAGACAGTCATCAAGAGGAAGAAATACTGAAATAGATAAGTCAGGAGTAAGATTCTTCTTAAACCTAGGTAAAAAAGATGGTGTAAGACCAAGAGATATCTTAGGTGCTGTAGCCGGAGAGTGCGACATACCAGGCAATGACATAGGAGAAATTGAAATTTTAGAAAAATTCTCATTTTTCACTGCTGCAAAGGAGCATAAAAATACTATCCTAAAAGTAATGAACAACACAGCAATCAAAGGAAAAGACGTAGTAGTAGAGCTTACAACTGCTAAAAAGCAAAAGGGCAGTGTTTCAGAAGCAAAATACGGCAATAAATCTGATGATAGAAGAAAAGATGGTGCTAAGTTTTCTGGAAGAAGGAAAAAGTAGTACTGTAAA
>DCPV01000021.1:0-2264 GCA_002323775.1 Firmicutes bacterium UBA1535
AAAGTTTGTATACAAACTTTCTGCTATTTTTATATAGCTCGAAAGTATTTTCTATTTCTTTTGTAATGTTAAAATCTTCAGTTTTTTCAAATTTGATATTATCAAGGATTGTAGAAAATGTAGTATGTCTGCAATGGTCAGACCAATAAGTATCTATAACCTTTAATTCTGTAATTGTTGGATTTCTTTTCTCTGTATTTTTGAAATAAGCTTGACAAAGCTCTAAATCTTCAAAGCTCATTGCAAAATTAGATGAAGTTCTATACGTTTCTAATTCAACAGAACTCATTTGAGTAAATCCACCAACAGATATAACATCGTTAGCCATTTTGTAATTTTCATCAAGATTTAAAGGTTTTTTTAGACTTGCTTCTCTGGAATCTACGGGATTTATGTAGTAATTTTTAATTTTTTCTATATCATTTTCCTTTAAATCACCTGATAACACTATTATACGGGCAAATTTTACCGGAGGCTTTTCCTTTCCAGTCAATATCATTATACATTCTGCTGCAAAATCTGCTCGCTGGTCGTATTGTCCTGGCAAATATTCAACTGCAAATATCTTTTCTCCATTATTAAAAAATACTTCATCCTCTTTAAATATCATATCTTGATTAGGTTCTGAAAAAACATTCGTAACAGCCTTTTCAAAATCCTCGTCAGAAATGGAGGATACATCATATCTATTCAATATTCTCAAATTTTTCAAAGTTGTTAAATTTAAGTTTTCGGTCAAATTAGATAAAAGATTTTTTGCTTCAACATTAAATCCTTCTCTTTTTTCAACAAATATTCTTTTTACACATGAATTCATTTGCTACTAACCTTCCTTTTTTTATTAGCTTGTCATAGACAAGATTATGTAAAATATGTGAAAGCTCAAGTGTATTCTGAGACTTTTCATATCTATAATGGCTCATTGAAGAATAACCCACATTAATATAATATCAAATAAAAAAATTCTTGTCAATATAATATCCTATAATTTTTTAAATTTATTTAACTTAATGTTCGTATTAATACGAAAAATATAATATAAAAAATATATATAAGTTCGCATAAAAAGAATGTGAATTGATTGCCATATTTTAACAGATATGTTAGGTTGACATATGTATCTTGCTATTTTATAATAGTATAATAGCATATAAAACAATACCGAATCTAGTCGAAGTAATGAAACGGTATATAAATTTTAATTTTGGAGGTTGATATTATTGAATGACAACAGCATAAATTTAAGTGAAAAAAAACTTATGTTTAGGCAGCAAATGAAAGTTTGGCAAAAATCACGAGATATTCTTTTCGACAGTCTTAAGGAGGCGATGGCGGGGGTACTGCCTATAACCTTAATAGTAATACTATTATGTTTCACAATTACCCCTATACCAACTGGTGATTTACTTGCGTTTTTACTTGGAGCAACATTATTAATTATTGGAATGGCTTTTTTTACTATAGGAGCAGATATGGCAATGGTACCTCTTGGTGAACGTGTTGGATCTCATATGACAAAATCAAGAAAGATATGGCTAATAATTATAGTCAGCTTCCTAATAGGCACTATAATAACTATTTCAGAGCCGGATTTACAGGTTCTTGCTAATCAAGTTCAAGGTATTCCTAATTTGGTATTGATTGGAGCTGTTGCTATAGGTGTAGGTATATTTCTGGTAATAGCACTATTGCGTATAATATTTGCAATAAATTTATCAAATCTTCTCATATTTTTTTATTCCATAATATTTATATTAGCATTTTTTATTCCAAATAATCTTTTATCAATAGCGTTTGATTCTGGAGGAGTTACAACCGGACCTATGACAGTTCCATTTATTATGGCTCTTGGAATAGGTGTATCCTCTATGCGTAATGATAAAAACACTAATCGTGACAGCTTTGGTCTTGTAGCTCTTTCTTCAATCGGACCGATACTTGCAATATTTTTACTTGCTTTTGTTTATGATCTTGATAGTTCTTCTTATGCAAGGGTTATAGTTCCTCAAATAGATGATTCCCTAGAACTTTGGAATATATTCTGGCATGAAATTCCAAAGTATATGATGGAAATTACTATCTCCTTAGCGCCAATTATAATATTTTTTATAATATTTCAAATAATAGCTATGAAGCTTAATAAACAACAGTTTATAAAAATGGTATTCGGGATTCTTTATACATACATAGGTTTGATTTTATTTTTAACTGGTGTTAATGTAGGATTTATGCCGGTAGGAGCACAAATAGGAAAAATACTGGCA
>DCPV01000021.1:2364-4838 GCA_002323775.1 Firmicutes bacterium UBA1535
CTGGATAATTGTACCGGTAGCTATGTTGATAGGATATTTTATAGTAAAAGCAGAACCGGCTGTCCATGTTCTAAATGTTCAAGTAGAAAGAATAACCGCCGGAGCTATACCGCAAAAGGCGATGAATCTTGCCTTGTCAATTGGAATTTCTATGTCATTGGGACTCTCTATGCTTAGAATTCTACTTAAAATTCCAATTATGTGGATTTTGCTGCCGGGATACGCTATATCTATAATTTTAACATTTTTTGTACCAAAAATATTTACTTCTATAGCATTTGACTCTGGAGGAGTTGCTTCAGGGCCGATGACAGCTACATTTTTACTTGCATTTTCTATAGGTGCCTGTGAAGCTGTAGGGGGTAATGTTTTTGCAGATGCTTTTGGAATAGTAGCAATGGTAGCAATGACACCGCTCATAACTATACAGCTGCTAGGAGTTTATTACAAAATCAAAGTATCTAAAAATCAAGAATTGGATAAAACCGATATACCTGAGGATGATAATGATACCGTCATTGAAGATAATGATGTTATAAAAAATAATGATGTTATTGAAAATGATGATGAAATCATTGAATTGTAAAGGAAGTGAGAAAATGATAGGATTAAGTTTAATTGTCACAATTGTAAAGAAAAAATTAAGTGAAAAATTTATAGATTTTTTTAAGGAATTCGGGTCAACAACTGTATTAAGCTCAGGCTGTAGAGGTACAGCAACAAGTGTAATACTTGATTATTTAGGCTTAGATAAATCTGAAAAAAATATATTATTTACGGTTGTTAGAGAAGATGTATCAAAAAAAATATTAAAAGAACTTGTGTACTCTATGGATATTGATGTGCCGGGTGTAGGAATAGGAATGAGCATACCGTTAAACAGTATTTGCGCTCAATCTATAATGGCATTTGTAGAACAAGAAAATGTTCTAAGTGTTAGTTCTGGGATGAAGGAGGAGAAAAAAATAATGGAAAATCAATATAGTTTAATTATTGCAATAGCAAATGTAGGATGCACTGACATGGTCATGGATGCAGCGAGAAGTGCAAATGCAGGTGGTGGAACTATTATTCATGCTAAAGGCGTAGGATTTGATAAATCAGAGAAATTTTTTGGAATCTCATTATCATCAGAAAAAGAAATGATTTTTATAGTAACATTAACAAAAGATAAAAATAATATCATGAAAGCAATAATCAATAATGCCGGAATGAAAACTGAAGCTCAGTCTATAGTTATTTCTGTTCCAGTAGATGGAGTTGTAGGTCTTAGAAGTCTTGAGACAAATTTAGAGTAATATAGATTATCATAAAAATGTAGGCTACTGCAAAGCTTAAAGGACTGTATAAATACCATATTTGAAAATGGATTTATACAGTCCTTTAATTTGTGTAATTATAAAGTATTAGCTTGATTTTCCAGTGGCAATAGAATCTGTAAAATAAATATATTTCCCTCTGTTTCAAATGAATATAATCCTCCATGGCGTTCAATTATTGATATCATACTCTTAATTCCAAAGCCATGTCTAGCTTCTTTCTTATTTGATTTTGGCAATTCGTCATCCATTTCAATCTTTCCTATGTAAGCATTCTCTGTTGAAATTATAAGCTTATCTGTATTGACAACAGCACGGATATATACCTTGCGCAGCTTTTCATCATCAAGCTGTGCAGCTGCAAATATAGCATTATCAAGTGCATTTGATAGCAAGGAGCAAAGCTCTGTATCATCCATTTTAAGCTTTTCAGGAAGCTTTATATCTGCCGATATATCGACATTTTCTTTTCTTGCCTTTGTATTAAAACTTGATAAAATCAAGTTCACTACTTCATTTTCACAGTAGCGTATAGGGCTTAACAATTCTATGTCAGCCTGTGTACTGGCAAGATACTCTTTTATTTTTTGTATGTCACCCTCTGCCGCAAATCCTCCGATAAGTGCAAGATGATGTCTCATGTCATGGCGGTATATCATAGTGTTTTTTTGCGTTTCTATCATAGAATCAAGCTCAAGTCTTGCTTGATGAAGCCAAACGGCAAATATATCTCTTTCTTGTTGAGATTTCATTTGCTTTTGAATTTCATTATAATACAGGATAACAAATACAAAGTAAAATGTACAGATAAGTGAAGGTGCAAATTGCACTGCCTCTTTTGCGCCGGAATATAGCAAATCTGTGTAAATAGTAGTCCAGTAGTCAAAAACATAGTATAAAAAAGGTATAGCGGTAAAAAGCAGACAAGAGCGTGTTGAACGTTCCATTAGCGGTTTGACCGAATCAGCCACATATTTTTTTAGAAAATAGTACACTACAGCCATTGCTATAATATAGCTTATATGGTCTGCATTTTTACTGCCGGTAATCATCAGCATTACTGTTCCAATCCATCTGGGAACTTGACAGCAAAGATATGCACAAAACACACTGCTTAAAGAAATCAGCAACGGGCGTTTAAAATAAAAAATAAGA
>DCPV01000021.1:4923-6220 GCA_002323775.1 Firmicutes bacterium UBA1535
CAATAAAAGGATACATTTGTGCAGTGTTTCTCATACCCCAGATACTTTCAGAAAGCATTTGTATAAGAAGTGTAGCTATGCAAAAAAGATCTATAACAAGCTTATCTGCAATTCTATTTTTTGCACCGGCAAATAAAAGAGACACTCCGACACCAAATATTAAAACAAGAGCATATTTAATTGTTCCCAAAGTAACAGTGCCTATCATATATTATCCAACCTTTCATTCGGCAAAAGCAAATACTTCATATACGCTGTTTTTGCTTTTGCAAAAGCATCTCTTGCCACAGGAACGGTTTTTCCAATTATAGTAGTAAATCCATTTTTATCAAGTTGGCTGACATGGTTTAGATTAACTAAATATGAGCGATGAGGTTTATAAAAAAACGGCTTAGATAGCAATAGTTTTTCATAATCAGCCAAATATCCGTAAGCTTCTTTTGTGTCTGTATTTGACAAATTAAACTGAACTCGTCTGTTTATAACCTCGATATATACAATTTTAGAGAAAGGTATCTTTATAATTCCATTTTCTATTTTTAGTGTGATGTATGATTCCTCTTGCATAAATTTTGTAAACTGTTTATTAATAACATGAAAAATTTCATCTTTTCTGGCAGGTTTTAAAACGTAATCTTCTGCATTCACCCGATAACTTTCAACTGCAAACTCTCGTGATGAACTAAGAAATATTATAGGCGTTTCACTGTCTAAAAGACGAATTTCTTTAGCGGCTTCCATTCCGCTGATATTAGGCATAATTATATCTAAAATAAACAAATCAAAATTTCTGTACTTTATTGTTTCTAAAAGTTCAGTTGCACTATGAAAAGCTTCGTATGTAATTGAACTGTTACACTCTATGCGATAATCTTCTAATAAGGAAGAAATGCGAGAAAGTTCATCTATGTTATCATCACAAATTGCAACACGCATATCAATTCCCTCCATTTATGTATAAGTTTCGACTTTTATTTTAACATAAAACAGAAAGATATTCAATAATCCAAATTACGATTCATGCTTTATAAAACCCGATTCATGCGATAAATGTTTTATCTTGTAAAGTTTTGTTATTATTTATCTATAATTAAAAGAAAGAGGTGATTCATTATGACATCAGCCATACTGGCTTGGTTTGTTGCAGGAATCTGTATGACAGCATTTGTTACATTGTGGTTTTATGTAAGCTTTAAGGAATTATCTTTAAAGAGAGACAGACTTGAAGCTATAGATGAACAGGTGCAATTACATCGTATATTTTATATGAGGGAGAGAAGCGGCGAGAATAATGCAG
>DCPV01000180.1 GCA_002323775.1 Firmicutes bacterium UBA1535
TGTATCAAGGAATATGTATGAATCATACATATTCCTTGATACACGACGATTTGCCGGCGATGGATGATGATGATTTCAGGAGAGGAAAGCCGTCTAATCATAAAAAATTCGGCGAAGCAATTGCCATACTTGCAGGTGATGGACTATTAAACATGGCTTTTGAGGTAATGCTAAGAGAAAGCTTAAAACTGGATGTAGATAAAGGTTTATTGCTTAAAGCAATAGATATAGTAGCCGAGTCATCAGGAACAAAAGGCATGATTGGCGGACAGGTTGTTGATATGTTCTGCGAAGAAAGCATTAAGGATGTATCCGATTTAGAATATCTTCACAGACATAAAACCGGAGCTATAATAAAGTCAAGTGCAATAGTTGGAGGACTTTTAGGAGGAGCTTCAGAGGGGGAACTAAAGAGCATAGAAAAATTTGCAGATAATATAGGATTAGCCTTTCAAATACAAGATGATATATTAGACGTTGAAGGAAATGAGCAAAAACTTGGCAAACCTATAGGAAGCGACAAAGACAACAACAAAAAGACTTACGTTTCGATGCTGGGTTTAAATGAATCAAAAAAATTACAAGAAAAATTGACAAACGAAGCAATTCAAGCATTAAGTACATTTGGTGAAAAAGCAAATATGTTAATTGAATTGTGTAAATATCTATTAGTAAGAGAAAATTAAAATAAAAAAACGGTTGTTGCGTCTATAGCCATCTTTACCTTCCTTGTAAAAATCAAGGTAAAGATGGCTAAGAAGCAGTAACCGTTTTTTACTTAGTAGGCATCAATTTAGCAAATCCCTTTATAACAACATCCCCGTTTTGGTTAGTAGCAATAGTCTCAAGGACAACACGATTTTTCTCAACATCAAGCTCAGTAACAGTAACTGTAGCTGTGATGGTATCTTCAAGATAAACAGGCTTTGTGAACTTTAATTCTTGTCCTGCATATATTGCACCCTCTCCGGGAAGCTGAGTTCCTAAAACTGTAGAAAACAAAGAAGCGACAAGCATACCATGTGCTATTCTATCCTTGAACAGAGTATTTTTTGCAAACTCCTTGTCAATGTGAACAGGATTAAAATCTCCAGTAATACCTGCGAACATTTTTACATCAAAATCCGTTATTGTCTTTGAAAATGAAGCTGAATCTCCTATCTTCATTTCATGTACTGTTTTACCTTTCATCTTTACACCTTTACCTTTCTTTTAATAAATATTATTATTTTGGATATAATATTTTTTATATTTTATACCATGCTTTAGACTTGTTGAAACATTGTTAATATCTCACACAACATATTCAGAAATTCATGCAAACTATTTATATTTAGTACTTTTAAAAAAGAATTTATAATTATATATTAATATTATATTCTAAAATTTATCTTTTAACAAGACCTAAATTGAATATTATTAATGTGTTTACTGAGTTTAACAATTGCATTTTTATGCAAAAACTTTATAAATATAAAACACGAATCAGTATTCATGTTTATGTTAATATTTTATCATAAAAAAGTCAAGAAATTTATTATAATAAAAATTTTTTAAATTATCAAAATATTGAAATTATAAATAATATATGAACAGAAAAACTAAAAATTTTAAAATAGCTATTGACAAAAATTTTATTTTGATGTATCTTGAATATAAAAGATGAATCACCATTCATATTATGCTTTCATATGTATATCCATAGAGTGAAAAAATCTTTAGTTTATCATAAACATTGGAAAGGAATGTGAGTTATATGAAAAAAGTATATGTAGTAGGAGCAAAAAGAACAGCTGTAGGTGCTTTTTTAGGAGCGTTGAAAAATACACAAGCTTCTGATATGGGTGCTGTAGTTGTAAAAGCTTTATTAGATGAAACAAATTTAAAACCTGAGCAGGTTGATGAGTTAATCTGCGGAAACATATTGAGTGCAGGCTTAGGACAGGGAGTAGGAAGACAAATAGCTGTAAAAAGTTCTATACCTGTTGAGAAATGTGCATACAGCTTAAATATGCTTTGCGGAAGCGGCATGAAGGCTGTCATGAACGGAGTTACAAGCATTCAAAACGGAGATAATGATATTATAGTAGCTGGTGGAGTTGAAAATATGAGCGCTGCACCTATGTTATTACCTAAAGAAGTAAGAACTGGAACTAAAATGGGAAACTTTAATGTTGTTGACCATATGATATATGATGCTTTGACAGATGCTTTTGACGGTATACATATGGGAGTAACCGCTGAAAATATTGCAACAAAGTATGGAATAACAAGAGAAGAACAAGATAACTTTGCTTACAATTCACAGCAAAAAGCTATTAAAGCAATAGATAATGGTCTATTCAAGGAAGAAATAGTGCCAATTGAAGTAAAATTAGGAAAAGAAAACATTATGTTTGAACAAGATGAATATCCTAATCGTACTACGAATTTAGAAAAACTTGCTAAATTAAGACCAGCCTTTGCAAAAGATGGTACTGTTACTGCCGGTAATGCTTCCGGAATAAATGACGGAGCTTCATTTGTACTATTAGCAAGTGAAGAAGCTGTAAAGAAATACAACTTAAAACCAATAGCTGAGATTATTGGAACAGGTCAAGGCGGAGTTGATCCAAAAGTTATGGGATTAGGACCTACACCAGCTATAAGAGAAGCCTTAAAAAAAGCTGAGCTTAAACTTTCAGATATAGAGCTAGTTGAGTTAAACGAAGCATTCGCAGCTCAAAGCCTTGGAGTAATTAAAGAGCTTGTGGAAGAACATAAAATAGATAAAGAAGAATTTATGAGTAAAACAAACGTAAACGGCGGTGCAATAGCACTTGGACACCCAGTTGGAGCAAGCGGAAACCGTATCATAGTAACACTTCTTCATGAAATGAAAAGAAGAAAGCAAAAATACGGACTTGCGTCACTCTGCATCGGTGGAGGAATGGGAACAGCTGTTATCGTAAAAATGTGTGATTAATACTACCTCCAAATTATAGGTATTAAATATTGTAAAGCTCGTAGCCGAAGCTAAAGCCAGCTATTATTTATAGCAAAGCTCCATAAAATCAAATAAAAATCTGCAAACTAAGGATTTTTATTTGATTTTAGATGGCTCAAGCATTACATAAAATGAACGGATAAAAAATATAAAAAATGGAAAATATTTAAGAAATCGTTAAACAATTAACTATATAATATATAATATTACCATAAAAAAAATAGAAAGGATTATGATTAAAATGAGATTAAATGGAAAAGTTGCAATTATTACAGGAGCTGCAAGAGGCTTAGGCGGAGAAATGGCTCAGCTCTTTGCTAAAGAAGGGGCAAAGGTTATAGCTGGGGATATGATGGATTTAACTTATGATGTTCCAAACGTTGAGCATTTTAAGTTAAACGTTACAGACACTAAAAATTGTGAAGAATTGTTTAACTACGCTGTAGAGAAATACGGCAAAATAGATATCCTTGTAAATAACGCCGGCATCACAAGAGATACTTTGACTAAAAAGATGACTGATGAACAATGGGATGTAGTTTTAGATGTAAATTTAAAAGGAGTTTTCAACTTAACAAGATTAGTAGGACCTCATATGCAAGCTAATGGCGGCGGAAGCATAATAAGCACATCAAGCGTTGTTGGAGTATTTGGAAACATAGGTCAAGCAAACTATGCTGCTACAAAAGCAGGTATCATAGGCTTAACAAAAACATGGGCAAAAGAGTTCGCTATGAAAGGTGGAAATGTTCGTGTTAACTGTATAGCACCGGGCTACACAATGACAGACATACTAAAAACTGTACCACAAGACTTACTTGATAAATTTGCAACTATGACTATGCTTGGAAGACTTGGTCAACCTATAGAAATTGCAAATGCAGCATTGTTCCTAGCAAGCGATGAATCAAGCTATGTAACAGGACAGACTTTACAAGTTGACGGTGGAATGAGATTATAAGAAACAAAAGTAACATTAAACATTCATCAAAGGCTAAGAAAGCCTTTGATGAATGGTATATACACGGAGGAATGCAAGATGAAAGGAATAAATGTTGGTATAGTTGGAACAGGCATTTATATTCCGAATAATTATATGACTGCGAAAGAGATAGCTGATGCAACTAATGGAGTATGGTCAGAAGATGCGGTTAGAAATAAGCTCGGAATAAACAAAAAGTCTGTGCCTAGCGATAATCCATCTGATGGAACGCAGGAAATGGGTGCATTAGCAGCACTTGATTGTATAAAAAACACTGGCGTAGATCCAAAAGATATAGATTTAATACTTTGCATAGGGGAAGAATGGAAAGAATATCCATTAACAACTTCGGCATTGTACATTCAAGACAAAATAGGAGCAGTAAATGCTTGGGGTATAGATGTTCAAAATAGATGCTGTACATGTGTCAGTGCTATGAAAATGGCAAAGGATATGATGATGGCAGATGATGATATCAATACTGTGATGATAGCCGGAGGATATAGAAACGGAGATTTTGTTGATTATACCGATAAGGATATGTCAATGATGTTTAACCTAAGTGCCGGTGGCGGAGCGATTATATTAAAGAAAAATTATAATAAAAATCTTTTGCTTGGCTCTCACATTATATCTGATGGTTCTTTATCAAGAACAGCAGGAGTAGAAATAGGCGGAACAGCAAATCCGCTTAATAAGGAAAATTTAGCAGAAGGCATGAAATCTTTGCGTTTGCTGGACGCTGAAAGAATGAAGAAAAGACTTAATGAAGTTTCAGCAGCAAATTGGAATTTATGTATAGCAAAATCATTGGAAAAATCTGGGTTAAAAAAAGAAGACTTAGACTATCTCGCTATCCTTCATATTAAAAAATCAGGTCATCTTGGGATGTTATCTGATTGGGGCTTGACTGAAGAACAGACAATTTACCTTGAGGACTATGGTCATATGGGACAAATAGATCAAATATTATCGTTGCACTTAGCACTTGAGCAAGGAAAGGTAAAGGATGGAAGCGTTTTGTGTATGCTTGCAGCCGGTATAGGATATGTATGGGCAGCAAATATCATTAAATGGGGAGATTGTCAATAATGTCAGCGTTTTTACAATGGAGGTGAAAGTATGAACAATTATGAAGATAAATTTATTACAGTTGAAGAAGCATTGTCAAAAATTAAATCTGATGATGTGATAGTTTCAGGCTTAGCATCAGCAGAGCCAAAAGAGCTTTTAAGCAAGCTGCACATAATTGCTGATAGTGTTAAGAATGTTACAGTTACTACATGTCTGCCTATGATAGATGCAGAATACTTTGGAAATCCAGCTTACAAGAATAGCTTCGGCATGAATGGCTGGTTTTATACAGGTCCTTTAAGAAAGGCACATAAAAACGGAAATATATCATTTATACCAAATCATTTGCACTTAGCTGCAATAAAAAGACTACATCATGTGAAGCCAAATATATATGCAGGAAATGCAACAGTGCCGGATAAACATGGCTTTGTATCGCTTTCATTAAGCAATGTATATGAAAAGAGAATGTTAGAAGCTGCCGATTTGGTAATTTTAGAAATTAATCCTAATTTACCACGTACCTTAGGTGATGTAGAGGTTCACGTAAATGATGTGGATTACATGATAAATGTTGATTATGAAGTTCCTATACTACCGGACGTTGCACCAAATGAAAAAGACTTGCAAATAGGAAAATTCATCGCAGAAAAAATCAACGACGGAGATTGCTTACAGTTAGGAATTGGCGGTATACCAAATGCTGTTGCTGAATCCTTATATGGTAAAAAAGATATAGGAATTCACACAGAGATGTTTACTACCGGTATGATGAAGCTTGCCAAGGCGGGAGTAATAACAGGAAAGAAGAAAAACTTTAATAAAGGAAAACACGTTGCCGCTTTTGCACTTGGTACAAAAGAATTATACGATTTTATAGATGATAATCCATCAATTATGATAGCAGATGGACATTGGGTAAATGACCCATATATTATAGGCTTAAATGATAATCAGGTATCAATCAATACAACAATAGAAATTGATTTAACTGGACAATGTGCAAGCGAATCTATCGGCTCTGTACAATTTAGCGGAACAGGTGGTCAAGCTGATACTGCTATAGGAGCACAGCGTTCTAAAAATGGACGTTCATTTATAGCATTATATTCAACAGCTATGGTGAAAAACCCTGAGACTGGTGAAAGAGAAGAAATGTCCAAGATAGTTACACAACTAAAACAAGGAGCTGCTGTTTCCTTGTCAAGAAATGATGTAGATTTTGTTGTTACTGAATACGGTATAGCTGCTCTGCGTGGAACAAATATCAAAGAAAGAGTAGATAGACTTATAGCAATTGCTCATCCTAAATTTAGAGAGCAATTATATAAAGAAGCACTTGAAGCAGGTATAATCTACGAGATGTAGTGGAGAAAGGATTTGAGTTAAAATGAGCATTTTAAATTTTAACGGGAAAAACATAAATTATCGTGTAGTAGGTGAGGGTAAACCATTGTTAATACTCAATGGAATAATGATGTCTACTAAAAGCTGGGCACCGTTTGAAAAAGCCTTTACAAAGCACAATAATCAGTTGATTTTACTTGATTTAATGGATCAGGGAGAATCAGACAAATACGACTGTGACTTCGATCAGAGTCTTCAAGTTGAAGTAGTTAAGGCTTTACTTGATGAACTAAAGATTGAAAAAATAAATATAATGGGAACTTCATACGGAGGAGAGGTTGCATTGCAATTTGCTTCTAAATATCAAGAGAGAGTAGAAAGAATGGTATTGGCAAATACTGTTGCAAGAACAAACGCTTGGCTTAAAGAAATCGGCGAAGCTTGGAACTGCGCAGCAGGAGATCCGTTAGCTTACTACTCAACAACAATACCTGTTATATACAGTCCACAATTTTATGACAGAAAAGCTGAGTGGATGAAACAAAGAAAAGAGCTTTTGACTAAAACAGCCTTTGCTTCAAAGCCTTTCCTAGACAGCATGATAAGATTGACTAATTCAGCAAATAGTCATGATGTTATAGAAAATTTAAGTAAAATTAAGGTTAAAACTCTTGTGATTGGAAGTGAGCAGGATCACATAACACCACTTGAGGAGCAAAGATTGATTGTAAGATTAATGCCCAATGCGGAGCTAGTCATACTTCCGGATACAGGACATGCGTCATTTTATGAGCGTCCGTTAGTATTTACAAGTTTGTTGACAGGCTTTATAAACGCAGACGAGGTAGTTTTATAAATAATAATGAACAATGAGAGATTAGTATTATAATAATTAAGGAGGACAAGAATTATG
>DCPV01000247.1 GCA_002323775.1 Firmicutes bacterium UBA1535
ATGATTTTGCCTTTGCAGATAACTCTGATATCAAATGTATTTTTATACAATGGAATTCAAAGATATATTGGAATTACTATATTTGATACAAAATTTGCTGTAATTTTACCTGGAGTATTCAGCACTATGGGAGTATTTTTCTTAAAACAATTTTTCTCAAGTATGCCTGAGAACTTATATGAGATAGCAAGAATAGATGGAGCATCTAATTTTCAAATATTAACAAAAATTGTTCTGCCTTATTCAAAGAACTCTATACTTGCTTTATGTGCATTAAATTTTATTGAGAGCTGGAATATAATTGAACAGGCACTTATTTTTATAAATACACCATCAAAGTATCCAGTGTCACTATATCTAAATACATTATATGCAAATGACAAGAACGTTTTCTATGCTGGAAGTATACTGTTTATATTCCCTGTAATTTACTTGGTTATGAAGGGCAAGGAGAAAATTAAAAATATGATATTGGAAAATAGGAGGATAGTATAATGATGATGAGAATTTTTGATAAAATCTCTAAGATATTTTTTGCATTTATATGTTTTATTGTTATCTTAGGCATGGTTTTCTTAAGTATAAGAAATTATATCACACCGATAGTAAGCAATGTGGTAGTATCACCTAATGGAAAAATAGAAAGTAAGTACTATATAAATGGAGTTGTATCATCAGGAAACAATGAAGTAGTTGAGGTAAAGGCTGCTAGAAACATGGATATATCAGACGTCAATATTAAGGATGATCAAATTGTTGAAGGTGGTCAAAAATTATTTTCACTTGATATAAGCAAGTCCACATCTGATAAAAGAGCGCAGCAGGATACTATCAACGACAAGATATATGATGAACAATCAGCATTAAATAAAATGATAAAATCTCTTGAAAAGACAGCAAATAGGCAGATTAATAATATTGATAATTTTAATCCCAATGAGGGAGTTAGCATTTATGCAGTGGCAGATGGGAAGATAAAAAATCTGTCTATATCTGAGGGTAAAAAGGTAAGCAATAATATTATTTCAAATATTATTGATGATAACTTATTAAAAATTTCGTTTAAAATGAACAGCAATGAATTCCCTAATATAAGTGTTGGGCAAAAAGTTTTATTAAGCTTTACAGGATATGAGGGATATTATGATGCTGAGGTTATAAGCATAAATCCAAATGCTGTACCTGACAAGGATAAGGTATCGTTTTTATATAATGGTATTATTCTCGCCAAAAATCCGGGACTAATTTCTCCGGGAGTCAGTGTAGGCGTTTCAACTCAAAGAGATGGGCAAGTAGCTGCTACCTTGACATATTCAGGAACTGTAGAATCATACCTTGAGCAGTCGCCTGTTACAACAGAGGTATATTCAAGCCCTAATATGGATATATATGCAACAAAGGTTTTAGTTATAGAGGGTGAGGCAGTAAAAAAAGGTCAAAAAATAGCCGAATTAGGTGGAGATGATTTGACAAGCTATTTTGACGAAAGCATTAAAAACATAAAGGATAAACAAAAAATAATCAGCAATTTAAGAAAAGATATAAATGAGCTTTACGGTGATACACTAACTTTTAACACAGAAAGCAGCTTTAAAATGGATGATGATGGAGCTTGCAAAATATCCGATAAGATATATGTAGAGTATATATCTGACAAGGCTTCTCTTAAAGAGGGTGAGACCATATTAAGATATCGTGTTTATAACAATAGTTCTATGCAGATTAAGACAATGGTTGATGCAAAAACTTATAAAAGCATGCCAACGACTGTATATTATGGAACTGATATGTGGAATATGGACGCACAAACTAGACTTGTCAGTGTAAAGGAGTTTGCCAAAGGTTATGAGGTTTCATTCGAGCATGATGAAAAATATCTTGCTGGTATAGGCTTAAATGACAATGTAATATTAAAATTTTCAATAGAAGACAGGTTTGAAAATGTTATACCAAAGTCTGCAATAGTGCCTATTGGAAGAATGGCAGTTGGCTCTAGCGGATATGTTTACATAATAAATCAAGAGGAATCTATATTGGGAAATGTAGATGTTTTATCAGAAAAAAGAGTAACTATAAAGGCTGTAGGTGATGAAAATGTAGCAATTGAATTTGATAAAAACTTCTATAATAGAGGCAAGGACATAGTTATAGTTAATTTTATAGATTCTACACTTAAAGATGGAATGAGAGTGAGAGTAAAATGAAGAAGCTAATGACATATATTGCTGTATTCATTGTAATTACCGCTTGTATGCTTATGTTTTTTATTAGAAACTTTCCGGCTGAAATGGCAGAGCTAAGCTTGGATGGTATAGCAAATCCAAATCAAATTGATAGAGCCATGGTAGAAAATTCGATATATGATTATTTTAATATTTATGATGTTTTCGTCCGAGGGGAGAATGCAAATGTATATACGGGCAATATCAATATTTTGCTGAGAAAATCAGATATAAAGTCAGGTGCCATGACATATAGTGATGATGAGGTAATAATGGGCGATAAGCATATGGAGGAAAACTTTAGATATAATCTTCTGGGAGAAAAGTATGAATCGCAATTTGGTGAATATTATGTTAATTGTATTATAAAAAACAGTGATAAGGTATATTATAGGGATATAAACATTCTTCAAAATGTGAATATAAAGAGTCAAAGCCTTTATATGTCGCTTGTAAACGAAAAAAAATTACCTATGAAGTATGAACAAGTAATTAGCAGCCTGAGGTATTATAATATAGGTATTTCAAAAAGTATTTATTATGCGGATGTAATTAATTTCTTTAAAAAGCTTTTAATACTATTGATAATTACAGAATTTATTATCATATTTTTAAAATTTTTAAATCGTACAAAAAGAAGTATTGTCGCTTTGTCGGAAACCAGAAAATCTTTACAATATGATTTAACACTAAGAGAATTTATCTTTAAATCAAATAATGTAAAATTAATTTTAAAGATTTTATCTCAAGTGATTATACTAGCTTTGTTAGGAATTGCAATGATGTGGCTGACTGTAGTTATTTTGAAAATTTCAACATCATATGTTATCGATTATACATCGCTAAAAAGTATAATGGATGCAGTTGGAGAGTTTACAAGTTTCATGAAATATTATCTAGTAAATGGATTTACGGAAATTTCAACAAGCTTGATGGGCTGTATTATCATTTATTTACTGACTTTCTTTGCGATTTTAGTAATAAATGTAAAAGAATTTGTTGTAAAATTAAAAAGGAAAAAGAAAATTTACAATTTGAATTAATTTTATATCTTCTCCAAAAATACACGTTAATCATCTGCCTAATATAATATACAGATGCTTAATGTGTATTTTTGTTTATCGAATATATAGTTAAATATATAGTAAAAATTATATTTTTTGTTTGAAATTTATCGATTATTATTATATAATAAAAAGGAAATAATAATTTTAGGTAAAAAATTTATAGATAGTGTGTAAAAAGCAAGTTTTAAAATTATTTAGTATATTAGTTCTTGCTTTGGAAATTAATATAAATATATGGAGGGAAATAATGAAAGTAAAAGTTTGTGTTGGTTCAAATTGTACGTTTTTAGGCTCTATGGGGATTTTAGATCAGCTTGAAGATTTGAAAGAAATTATAAGCGAGAATTCAGATAATTATAGAGATGAAGATTTGGAAATAGAAGCAATTAAATGTCTTGGATTTTGTAAGGGAACTAACGAAAAAATTGCACCTATTATACTTATAGATGATGAGCCTATATTTAATGCAACAGGTCAAATTGTTATGGAGAAGATTGTTGACAAAATTAGAAAATAGAGGAAAGAAATATGAAAGAAAGTTATGTTAATATTATAAATATAAGGAGACAAGTATTTGCTAAGATTGCCAAAATGGCTTATGAGGGAGTAGATTTAAGTGAATTGGAAAAAGCGTCATTTGAAATACTACCCGGAGAAGTAGCCACATACAGAGATAGTATATTCAGAGAAAGAGCGATAGTTGATGAACGTTTAAGACTTACAATGGGACTGAGTGCAAGAAAACCAACTGAATACTATCATGTTTCTGATGGGATTTCTGAAGTTAATGCAGATAAAGTTCAATTTGATGAGCCTTTGGTAAATGTAATTACTTTTGCTTGCGAAGCTTGCCCTACTAAGGCGTTTTATGTAACGGATAATTGTAGAAAGTGCCTAGCACATCCTTGTACTATAGTATGTCCAGTAAATGCTGTTTCTATTGGAAAAAACAGAGCTATTATTGATAAAGATAAATGTATCAAATGCGGCAGATGTAAAGAAACTTGCCCATATAGTGCAATTGTAAAATATGAGAGACCTTGTGCGGCTGCATGTGGTGTTGATGCTATAGAAAGTGATTATTTAGGAAGAGCTAAGATAAATATGGATAGATGCGTATCCTGCGGAAATTGTGTCGTACAATGCCCTTATGGAGCGATTTCAGATAAATCTCAAATATATCAACTTATAAAATCATTAAAAAGCAGTGAGCATATGTATGCAATAGTAGCTCCTTCGTTTTTAGGACAGTTTGGACCACTGGCTTCACCAGTCCAAATATTTGAGGGTATAAAGCTATTAGGCTTTAAGGATGTTGTAGAAGTTAGCTTGGGAGCAGATATTACAACGCTGAAGGAAGCACATGAGTTTATTGAAAAAGTACCGAATGAAATTCCGTATATGGGAACAAGCTGTTGTAATTCTTGGGCAATAATGGTTAAGAAGCTATTCCCTGACCAATATGAGTATATATCAGACTCTGCATCTCCGATGGTTGAGACTGCGAAATATATTAAGAAAAAAGACCCAGAGGCAAGGATAGCATTTATAGGACCTTGTATTTCTAAAAAATTAGAAGCATTAAGAGAAGATGTTAAGGATTATGTACACTTTGTAATAACATTTGAGGAGTTAATGGGAATGTTTGTTGCAAAAGGAATAGAATTATCAGAAATAGAGGTATCTAAAGAGATACAGGATGCTTCATCATTGGGCAGAGGCTATGCTATAGCCGGAGGAGTTGCAGAAGCAGTAAAAAATACAGCTATGACAATTGATCCATCAAGAGAAATAAATGTCGAGGGTGTATCTACTTTGCATGAATGTGTAAAGCTTATGAAACTTGCAAAGGCTGGTAAGAAAAATGGATGCTTACTTGAAGGAATGGCATGCTCAGGTGGATGTATTGCGGGACCTGGAACTATAGCTTCAGTAAATAGAGTTAGAAAAGCGGTGACAGAATTTAAAAATCAAGCACCATGCAAATCACCATTGGATAATGATATCATTGATGAAAGCCTAAGAAAAAAATAAAAAGCATTGTTAGATAGGATTGAAAATTTACATTATATAATTTCTTTGTAATACTAAATAAATTTATCTATTGTTGGAGAATAAAATGTTGTGCAAACAAAAACATGATATAATGTCTGATCTTAAGAAAAAATTGAGCTCAGATATTTATACAGATGAAAAATGTCTTGCAGGAAAGGCAGAGCATAAGAGAGACTATGATATAATAACAGAAACTGATTTAATAATTTTAAATAAGTTTGTGTCAGCACCTCTTATTCTTTTTAATTACGAAAAGATTGCATTTATGAATACTAATTGTAGCTTGTTGTTTGGCTACAATGATTTTGACATGCAAAAACCAATGAAAACAAAGCAATTTTTTGTGGATGATAAATTTATTAATGAAATTGAAAAAATATTTGATGATGATGAAAGAGTAGAATTGTCTGATACATATATCATGACAACAGAGCTTGAAAAAATATTTGTAAGTTTAGAGTGTAAAATTGTTTTATATAAATCACAAAAATTTATTTTTGCACACCTATATGATATGACGGAGAAGCTTGCAACACAATTTAAACTAATTAAAGCTTCAATTGTAAGAGATTTAATGCTTGATATTAGTCAATCTATAATTAAAATAGAAGACATCAAGCAGGTGTATCAATTAATATTGGAAAATGCAATAAAAGCATTGGAAAAGGCAAAAATAGGTACTATATTTATCAAAAAAGACGATGTATATAAGGTAGCAGCTCATGTTGGATTTTCTGAGGAGATAATAAATTTCCAACTTAGCCCTCAACAGACATTTTTGTATAGAGCAACTAATGGTAAGATGGATAGTATAGCAAATATAACGGATTTGATGTCGTTAAATAAAATTAGTGATAACTACTATCCTATAAAAACATCTGTAGGGGAACATTTTATTAAATCCTGTATAACAGCCCCAATAAATATAAACGGTGAAGTATATGGGATGATAAATATAGATTCGCTTGAAACTAATGCGTTTGATGATGATGATATCAAGTGCATGGAGTTTATGAAAAATAGTATTGAAATAGCTATATCCAACTTTTTACAATATGAAGAAAGAATATTTTTAGCTAATCGAGATAGCTTAACTAAATTATACAATCGTGTTTATATTGAAGAAAAATTTGAAAAATTCAAAGAAGAAGCTTTAAAAGATAACTCAAGCTTTTATATGGTAATATTTGATATTGATAACTTAAAGCATATCAATGATAAATATGGACACAGTGAAGGAGATATAGTTATATTAAAGATTGTTGAAGAATTAAAAAATTTAATTTCTGAAAATGATATTTTAGCAAGAATTGGCGGAGATGAGTTTTTAGGAATATTCCATGATAAGGACGTGGATGCTCTATTTAATAAAATTAAAAATTCTTTAATAAATATTAATAAAACTACCGAAATAAACAATTATAATATATCATGTTCATTTAGCTTTGGAATGTCAAGCTTTGGAGAAGATGGACATGAATTTAAGGAATTGTTTAAAAAAGCAGATGAAAGAATGTATTCAATAAAAAGTCACAGAGAAAATCTGGATAATATGTGTTAATAAGAATCGCACTTATATGTTAAGATATAAGTGCTTTTTATTTTAAAATATAATGATTAATATGTAAATACAAATTTGTTATTATAATGAAATTGATAATTCTTAATCCTTATCTTTTTTTAATTCTATACATTCTTCTATCCGTGCTTTTTGAATGGCTATTGTTGCCAGTGTATCTGCAATTTGTGTAAAAATAGCTGAATATAATTCAATTTCCGGTATATCTCTATTATTTGCAATTGCTAAAGTATTTACTAAAACTGCCAGTTCTTCTGGACGGATCATACAATCACCCCATAATATAATATTCGCAGTTAATGTTAATGATATAACTTTTTAAAATTAAATGTATATTTAAAGTTTGCTATAAATATACATTTAATTTATATATATAATGGATTATGATGTGAATTTATTCCTTTTTTATATAGTTATAATCAAAAAAGATATGATTTTAAAATCTTCATGTCTTTTTTTTGCCTTTCATGGACATTTGTACACAAGATGGAGATAATAGTGTATAATTAGTTAAATTATAAGAAATACATATAAGGAGGAATTGCTAATATGAGAAAAAGACTTATAGCTATTATTTTAATTGCGATGATTGTAGTGTCATTTATGATATTATCATCATGTGTTAAGGGTGATAATGAAGAAAAAGAGGCTAGTAATAGCACTAAGACTAACACAGACAAAATTCAAATATGGTACTATAATTCTGAAGATTCATTTTCTTCGGTATTTGCGTCACGCATTGCATCAAGTGCTGAACAGTATTGCAGGATAAACAATATTCCTTTAGAAGTAGTTGTATATGATGAAAATACTATTTCATACGAAGATTATGTGTTGAAAAGAAATTTAGCATTAGCTTCTGGTAATATGATTGTTATTGAAGCGGCAAGGGATATGCAGGATATAGCTAAACAACATGCTGATTATACAAAAATTGAAAATTATAATAACCTTTTAAGTATATATAAGGATAGATTCTGTATTCCTTTAGGAATAATATATTTTGCAGCTGATAATATAAATAATAAAGTAATGGATTATTATGGCATAAATACTTATGCAAACCCTGTGATTACATATTGTGATTATTTAGAAATCAAACAGGAAATGAAAGAAAAGGGTGCTAGGTTTACGCTTAATTCCAAAGAGCTTGTAGAGTTGGTAGATTATTATCTCTATGCAAATGGATTATTATATATAAATTATGATAGCGAGATTTTACAAAGCGAGAGTAAGATGAAAGAATTATTAAGGAAATCAGTATTAGATTTATGTAATGATATTATACTATATAATAATGGTAAATTAGAAACAGAAAATGAAAGTCAAGAAAGTTTGAAAAGAAGCTCGTGTATTTATGATGAAAATAGTAATCTTATTTTATGGGATGAGGGTTATGTGAGAAATGGATTTTATGACGTTGATGGACTTGAAACTATATCCAGTAGAGATAAATTGGATGTTTATAATACTACTTTTATGATTAACCCTGATTTTGGTAACGGACCATGCTTTTATATGTATAAAAAGATAACAAATGATAAGATATATGATTTAGCAAATAATATAGTTAGTGAATCAACGTACTTAATGACAAACTATAGACGAGGAGCAGCGCCAGTGTTTAATATACAAGGTATGGATAAAACGAAAGAAGAACTAAGTATAGATGATAACTGGGAATTTGTAGCAAAAGAGGAGCATGATAAAGTACCAAAAAGGTTTAAAATGATAATAAACAGTACTTATGAATTATTCGCTAAAAATGAAGAAAAATCAAGGAAATTAGCTGATGCTTATCTTTCTAATTGGGACTACGCCCTTAAAATAAAATCTTTAGTAGAGGAAATTGTTACAGAAATTGCTCACAAGCTATCCAACAATACTGCCGGTGAAGATTTATCCATAGAGAAGTTTGATTATGAAAACGAAGAAATAAAAAAAATAATTGATGATAAGATAAATGAATTTGTAATTAATTTTTTAATACATAATAGTTAATTTATTTATTTCATAATGTTTTAACATTGTATTTTTAAGTATTTATATTTGACATTGCTAATTTTAATATAATTTGTTATGATTATAGTATTAATTCAAATCTATCTATGTGGAGTACATAATGAATAAAATCAAACTGTCTGTCAGAGAATTGGTTGGGTATGTTTATAAGAGCGGTGATATAGGACAAGATGCTATGAGCATTGAGAGAGCTTTGGAAGGAACAAGAATTCATAAGCTTATACAAAGCCAAATGGGAGATGAATATAAAAAAGAATATTATTTAAAGCATGAATTTAGTTACAATGACATAGACTTTGAGATAGAAGGCAGAGCCGACGGAGTTATTACTACTGAAAATGGTATAATTATTGATGAGATAAAATCTACCTATAAGCCGATAGATACAATAGATGAGCTTAATTATGACTACTCTCATATGGCTCAGGTCTTATGCTATGCTTATTTTTATTGTACTAAAGAATTAATAGATTCAATTGCCGTACAGCTTAGATATTGCAATATTGATACTGAAGAAATTAAGATAATAAAAAATGAGTACACATTTAAAGAGCTTCAAATAATATTTTATGATTTAATAGATATTTATTTAGAATGGGCAAAGCTTAGAATAGAGCATTATGTTTCCAAGAGAGAGACAATAGATGAGATTATGTTTCCCTTTGAAAGCTACAGGCAGGGTCAAAGAAATCTGTTAATTGCTGTATATCAGACGATTAATAGCAAAAAGAACTTATTTGTTCAAGCTCCTACCGGTATAGGAAAAACAATATCGGTGCTTTTTCCTGCGATTAAAGCTTTAAATAGCAATAATAACAGCAAGATATATTATCTGACGGCGAAATCATCAACTAAACAAATGGCAGAGGACACTATAAGGAAGCTCCAAGACAGAGGCCTTAAACTTAGGACAACTGTAATTACTGCTAAAGAGAAAATATGCTGTAACGACAGCTTTATTTGTGATGCCGAGGTATGTCCTTATGCAAAGGGATATTATAACAAGTTGAATAAAGTGTTGCTAAATGCAATAAAATCCGAATATATGTATAACAAGGAATACATAGAAAAAATAGCAAGGGAATATACAGTTTGCCCATTTGAGCTTAGCTTAGAGCTTGCTTATTCTTCTGATGTCGTGATTTGCGATTATAATTATTATTTTGACCCAAGGGTTGCTTTTAAAAGAGAGGATTTTCAAGATAATACAAATGATATTTTGCTGATTGATGAAGCACATAACTTAGAGGATAGAACGAGAAATATGTATTCTTGTGAGCTTCTGAAGGAAAAATTTTATGAGGTATACAAGGAAATAAAATCAATAACTTATTTAGATAAATCTATTGCAAAAAGCTTAAAAAATATTAATGCTGAATTTATTGCGTTGAGAAAAGAGTTAAAAGAAGATAATGACGATGAAAATAACGAAAGCAATACGAACAATAGAAATGATAGAAAATATGAAAATAAGGTGTTAGAAGCTTCTCCGGAAAGTTTGCTGAAGTCTTTGAGAGCCTTTGTAACAAAAGAAGAAAAATGGATGAACGATAAAAAGCTTTATAAAAATGAAAAACTTGAAGAATTATATTTTGAAAGCATTTTTTTTATTAAGCTATCAGAATTGTTTGACGAGAATTTTTGCTATTATTTAGAAAAAAACTCCAGTTTATTTAAGGTGAAAATATTTTTAATCAATACTTCTGAGATATTGAGAGATATTTTAAAAAATGCGTATTCTGCTATATTTTTTTCTGCTACCTTAACTCCGTTGAGATACTACAGGCAGATATTGGGTGGAGATGATAAAGAGGATAAACTACTAATGCTGGATTCTCCTTTTGAAGTAAATAGATTAAATTTAGTTGTAAGTAGAAATTTATCCATGAAATATACTTTAAGAGATAGCAATATAGATAAAATTTGCGAGTATATACATACTGTGATTAGCAATAGAATTGGAAATTATATTGTCTTTTTTCCGTCTTACGCATTTCTCAACAAGGTGTCCGAGGTATATTACAATTTATATGAGGATAAAAAAGAGGAGCAAGCCACAATCTATATAAAAAACTCTGCTTCTTTACAGGAGAGCGAGCAGCTTGAGATATTGGACAAATTCTATAATGAGAGAAATATCGTTCTATTTACAGTAGTAGGCGGAGTTTTCTCTGAGGGAATTAATTTGCCTAATGATATGTTGATAGGTGCAATCGTAATAGGGACTGGTATACCACAAATATCATTTGAAAGAGATTTGATAAGGGAATTTTTTGATAAAAAATATAATTGCGGATATGATTTTGCTTATAAATACCCAGGATTTAATAAGATTTTGCAATCAGTAGGCAGGGTTATCAGAACAGAAGAAGACAGAGGATTTGCGCTCTTAATGGATTCAAGGTTACTGCAAAGCACATATTTAGAGTTGTTTCCAAATCATTGGAAGCATTATAAGCAGGCATATAATGCAGAGCAGTTAAAATATTTGTTGGAAGAATTTTGGTCAGAAAATGATAAATAATAATTTATCAGTATGGTTAAAAAAATCTCAAAAAAGTACAAAGACAAGCTTCGGGCTTGTCTTTGTTAGCATTAATATGCATAAAAGGGGTATTGGGAATATATTTGGCTATCGGGGGGATAACCTAAATGTATTATAGCA
This sequence comes from Firmicutes bacterium UBA1535, assembly GCA_002323775.1. Taxonomy (GTDB): domain Bacteria; phylum Bacillota; class Clostridia; order Tissierellales; family Sedimentibacteraceae; genus UBA1535. Next base: position 11,611 of record DCPV01000247.1, read on the forward strand.
AACTTCGACAATATATGCAAGAGTTTTTTTAAAAAAATTTTGAAATTTTTTTAAAAATGTTATATAATATATTAGAAGAATAGTTTGGATATTAAAAATGGCTAAATTTCAAAGGATACTATTAATACTAATTCTTAATTAAAACCATTCTAAAAATTTTTTACAAATGATTTTCAGAGTTTTTATATTAAGTATTATTAAAAGGAGAAAATTAATGACTGTATATTTAGACAACTCTGCTACAACTAGGCTTAGAGATGAAGTCTTGGCAGAGATGACGGATATTTTAAAAAATGAATATGGAAATCCATCCTCATTACATCGAATGGGATTAAATATTGAAAAAAGGATTGAAGCTGCACGTAAAAATATTGCCTCACTTATTAACTGCGGCGAAAATGAAATATTATTTACAAGCGGAGGAACAGAATCTAATAATTTAGCTATTTATAGCTATGTATCTAAGCTAAATAAAAGCAATAATATTGTAACTACAGCTATTGAGCATCCTTCTGTTTACAATGTATATAAGCAATACGAGAAAAGGGGCTATGATGTTAGATATCTTGATAATGACAAGCAAGGACGTATAAATTTTGAAAGCTTAAAAAAATCAGTAGATATAAATACAGGACTTATATCGATAATTTATGTAAATAATGAAATAGGTACAGTTCAAAAACTTGATGAGATTATAAAATATGTTAAGGAAATAAATCCTAATGTAAAAATCCATATAGATGCTATTCAAGCTCTTGGAAAACTTCCTATTAATATGAGAAAGTTAAATATTGACACTATGGCACTTAGTGCGCATAAGGTACATGGTCCAAAAGGTGTCGGAGCTTTATACATAAATTCTAAGACAAATATTGAAGCGTTTATGTATGGTGGCTATCAAGAGAAAGGTATAAGACCAGGGACTGAAAATACTTCTGGAATTATCGGATTTGGTAAAGCTTGCGAGCTTTTAAAAGAGGATTTTAATGAGGAAGTAAAAAAGTTCAGTTCACTTAAATTGGCTTATGCAGATAAGTTAAAAGAAAAAATAGAAGATATCAGTATAAATAGTATATTGGATGAAGAAGGTGCGGCTCATATATTAAATGTTTCATTTAAAGCTGTTAAAGCTGAGGTTTTAGTGCATTATTTGGAAAACTATGGTATATATGTATCTACCGGAGCAGCCTGTTCATCTAAACAAAAGGTTGAGAATAGAACATTAAATGCGATAAAATTAGATGATAAATTTATTGATGGCACTATAAGAATTAGCTTTGGATATTTTAATAATATTGATGAGCTTGATTATACTGTGGATAAAATAAAAGAGTGTGTTGAGGATATAAGGAAAATAACAAAATCACGAAGATAGCTTTGCGTTTAAAAAAGATGCAGGCTGAAAAAACGAAAGGATAAACAGGATATAACAATGTATAATTTAATAGCAGTAAGCATGGGCGAAATAGCCTTAAAAGGAAAAAATAGAGGTTATTTTGAAAAGAAATTAACTGATAGAATAAAGAGAAATATTAAAGAGTTTAAAAATGTATCAGTATTTAAAGACCAAGGCAAGGTTTTTATTGAACCAGCTAATTTAGAAGATGTAGATGGAATAATTGAAAAGGTAAGAAAAATTTTTGGAATAGTTTTATTAAGTCCTTGTATTAAGGTTGAGAAAAGCGTTGAAGCTATAGAGAAAAAGGTTTTGGAATTATTTGATTACTTGGTTAAAAATAATGGTATTAAGAGCTTTAAAATTCAAACAAATAGAACTGATAAGGATTTTGAAATAAAATCTCTTGATTTTAATAAAAAATTAGGTGGGCTTATTTTGGACAATTTTAGTGATGCTCGTGTTGATGTGCATAATCCTGATGTATATATTTATCTTGATATAAAGACAGATTGCTATATTTACTCTGAAAAAATAAAAACAGTGGGAGGATTGCCAATCGGAACTAATGGCAAGGGCTTACTGCTTCTTTCCGGTGGGATAGATAGTCCGGTGGCTGGTTATATGATGGCTAAGAGAGGCGTTGAAATCGAAGCTCTATATTTTCATACCTATCCTTTTTCAAGCGAAAGAGCAAATGAGAAGGTAAAAAAACTAAGAGATTTATTAGAAGATTATTGTGGAAAAATTAGACTAAGAAGCATAAATATGCTTGAAATTCACAAGGCTATTAAGGCTAATTGTGAAGAAAAAAATACTACAATATTAGCTAGAAGATTTATGATGAAAATTGCAGAGAGAATAGCTAGAGAAAATGAAATTGATATTTTAATAACCGGCGAAAGTTTGGGACAGGTTGCCAGTCAAACTATAGAGTCAATGTGCGTTATAGAAAATGCAGTAGAGATACCTATTGTAAAGCCATTAATCGGAATGGATAAAACAGAAATCGTTAAAATTTCAAAGGATATAGAAACATTTGAAACATCAATTCTTCCTTATGAGGATTGCTGTCAAATATTTGCACCAAAGCATCCGGCAACAAAGCCAAAGCTTGAGAATATATTAAAGGATGAAAGCAATTTAGATGTGCAGAATTTAATAGATGTGGTTTTGCAAACCGAGGAGATAAATTATAATTAAAAAAATATATTTATATGTTTTTTGATTAATATTCTGCTATATACTAAGGTAAAAATAAATTTATCACAAAAATAATATCACAACATATATTATTATAATCAATAAAAAAAGTGTTTGTAAGTTTGTATTTGATTTGTATTAAAATATAAACTTGTGGCCTTAAAGAAAGGAATAGGTGATATTATGTCTGAAGTAAAAAGCAGTTGTTTCGACGGATGTAACAATAATTGCGGTTGTGGTTGCGGTTTTGGCGGCGGGTTTGAATTCTTCTTTTTTATCATAATAATCTTCTTCATATTTGGAGGATGGGGTAATGGCTTCTTCGGAGGCGGAGGATGCTGCAACAATTAATTAAAATTTAGAAGCTGCTTATAGTCGTATGTAAATTGTACATGAAAATAAGAGCTATCAGCTACTTTATAGTTAATAGCTCTTATTTTTTATTGGATAATAAAGTTTTTAACCCTCTTGTTTTAAATTATAATACTATTTACAAGTCACATATTAAATGACATTGAATAAAATAGAATAATAATAAATTCAATCGAGGTGATTTAATGTATAATAATGTTAGTAAATTGAATAAGCAATGCCCTAATAATACCTTTTCATACGTTGTAAGATCAGGGGATACTTTGTATAAGATTGCTACTAGAAATAAAACTAGTATAGAAGTATTGTTGGAGCTTAATCCTGAGTTAAATACCAACTTGTTAATTCCAGGTATAGTTATGTGTGTGCCTGTAATGATGCCTGATGGAAGTAATGTCTGCCCTCCAAACAATAGATCTAATTGTCCTAATGATTTACAACAACCAACAATGCCAACACAGCCTATGATGCCGACAATGCCGACACAGCCAACAATGCCGACAATGCCGACACAGCCTATGATGCCGACGCAACCTACGATGCCGACACAGCCAACAATGCCGACACAGCCAACAATGCCGACGCAACCAACAATGCCGACGCAACCAACAATGCCGACACAGCCGACAATGCCGACACAGCCAACAATGCCGACACAGCCTACATCACCGCCAGTAGCTCCAATACCACCTATAATGCCGATGCCACCAGTAGCACCGCCTATGGAGTATGAGTGTGAGGGACAGATGTACACAATTAGAAGTGGAGATACATTATATAATTTAGCCAAAAAATATGACATAACATTATATGAGTTGTTAAATGCAAATAAAAACATCAATCCATACAATATGCAAATCGGGCAAGTGATATGTATACCAGTAACAGAAAAGAAATGCCCTTATGGAAAGGTATATACAATAGCTCAGGGTGATACTCTTGAGTCAGTATTGAATAAATTTGGACTTTCTTTGTCAGCTTTGAAGGAGGTAAATAAAGATTTTGACCCATATGATATGAAGGTTGGTATGGTTATATGTGTTCCAGCATTTATGCCATATGAAAAATGTGAAACAGAAAATTCATACATGATTGTTGCAGGTGACAATATAACAAATATAGCACAAAGATTAATGGTTACTACTACTGATCTTCTAATCCTTAATCCATATTTAAGACCAGAGGATTTCCGAGAAGTAGGTTTAAAAATATGCGTTCCAGCAAAAGCAACGCCTTATAGATAAATAACAATTTAGTGTTGTATGTAAAAGCTTAGTGGAGTTGTTTCTCTGTGGCATACATTTTTGTGAATTTGTAGGTATGTCTCTCTACTAAGCTTTAATGTATACCTTATTTTTGATGGCTGTAGGATTAGTAATCTCTACTATATCATTGTTTGAAACATATGCTTTAAGGAGGTGTTTTTTTGCTTGATAGGGAAGAATTTATTGTAGTTGGAAGTAAGGATAATAGCATCAATATAGTTAAATTAGAATGTAACGATGATAATTTTATGATAGAAAATTTATACAATAAAGTTTATAATAATAAGATTATGCTCCATAGCTGCTTACTGCAAAAAAACAACATATACATATTGGATTCATTTAACAATTTATTAATAAAATGTAATATAAATAATAATGTGTATTTAGAGTGCTATACAGGCAAGGACCCAAGGCATATCTGCAAATGTAGAGATAATATTTATGTAACTAATTTTGAATCTGATAGTATTGCAATAATTGATGATAAAAGCTGTACTTTGACAGGCCTAGTAGCGGTTAGCTCAAAGCCTCATGATATTATAGCACATCAGGAAGATAATAAATTATATATTGCATGTTATGAAGAAAATAAAATTTTAGAATATGATATTGAAAGCAGTGAAAAAAAACACCTTGAAATTGCTGGAAAACCAATGCACCTTATTTTATTTGATAACTATCTATTTACTATGGCATACCAGGTAAATGAAAATATTTCAAGTGAAATATACATAATAAATTTGAATAATTATAAAATAGAAAAAAAATATCTTATAGATGAAATAACAAATAATTTTGCATATGATGCGGACACAAATATGCTGTATGTACTGGCTATTGAGAGCGGAACAGTTTACAGCATTAATTTGAGCAATGAACAAATAAAAAAACAAATACATCTTAATGGTTACTTAGAAAATATATTTATAAGCAAAAAACATCTACATATAGTTAATTCAAGTAGAAATAATATTACAATTATAGATAAATCCGACTATCAACAAATAAAAAATATATATTTAAAATTCAGCCCTATATATGTGAATAAATTATTCTGATATAAGTGTTTTTAGTATGCTGTCAAATATTTTCTCAGGATTGGAATTCCATTTATTACAAATGGATTTTGCCATATCCTCTGTTGGAACATTGATGCTTAAATTAAATATAACTAAACGATTTTCAAGGACTTGAAAGGAAACTACAAATTCATTATCACTTTTCTTGTAATAATGTCCAAATAGTTCATTTCTTCTTTTTAAGTCCTTTTGTAATTTCTCAAATTTAGAGTTAACCTCATTTGTAAAGTATTCAGGCAACATATCTGCAAACATAGTTATTGAATTTACGCCTTCATCAGTTAAGAAATAATATTCATGTCCATTGCTGGAATGTATGTCTATAAAGTTTGATTCACGCAAATCACTTAATATCTGCTGGAGTATAAAATATTCCATAAGATTATTTTCTAATACAAAGCTCGTTAATTCAATATTTGTAAGCGGTATTGCGAACTGATTAAATATATATAATAATTTTAGCTTTGATAAAGCTAATTTGTCTCCTTGCTCTAACATTTCAAACCTCCGTATGAGAAGATATAAAAAATTTATATACATACATTATATCAAAAAACATGATTGATTAACAAGAGAAAAATTTTATACTTTAAATTTTATAAGCGATATAAAAAACCTTTAGCTTATTATGTTTAAATAAAGCCAAAGGTTTTTTAGTTATTTATGTTTCAAATAATTACTATGTTCACTGTTGAAATCACGACCCATATTTTTGTCATGCTTTTTTATATAAGCCTCTGATATTTCTTCTGGAGAAATATTGTATCTTAAAAGAACATCATTGAAATACATGAGAACATCTGCCAGCTCCTCAACAAATTCTTTTCTTAAAGAAGAATCTGACATGATTTCATTTTCACCACGTTTTTTTATTATAGCAATAACCTCTCCGATTTCTTCGAACATCCATAATAAAGAGTTGCGTGCAAACTTAGGTTCTAAGGGAGACCATTTCTCTTTATGCTTTTCCCATAGTTCATATTGCATTTTTTGCATGTCTGATATTTTTAAATCATTCATCAAAAATTCTCCGTATTACAATTTTGTATCATCAACACCATTTAGCCACTCTTTAATTGGTGGAATTATGCTTTCCATTATGCCTGGCTCGAACGGGTTCTTAATATTTCCAACTTTTACAAGTTCAAGGAATGGTTTGCTTCCTCCAGCCTTACATAATCTTAGGTAGTCTTCCCAAGCTGTTTTTCTATCTTCATTGAATTTTACCCAATATTGATATGCACAAACCTGAGCAAGAGTATAATCGATATAGTAGAATGGACTTCCAAATATATGTCCTTGTCTAAACCAGAATCCGCCTCTTTCCATAAAATCATTTCCATCATAATCAATAGTCGGTAAATATTTTTTCTCAATTTCTCTCCATTTAGCTTTTCTTTCAGCAGGAGTAGCATTTGGATTTTCATATACAAAGTGCTGGAATTCATCAACACTTACTCCATATGGTATGAACAATAATCCATCTGCTAAGTGTGAAAACTTATATTTTAACTCAAGATCTTCAAAGAATAGATTCATCCATGGCCAAGTTATAAATTCCATGCTCATTGAGTGAATTTCACAAGCCTCATAAGTAGGGAAGCCATATTCAGGTACTTCAAAATCTCTGCTTTGATAAACTTGGAAAGCATGGCCTGCTTCGTGAGTTAAAACGTCAACGTCGCCTGAAGTTCCATTGAAATTTGCAAAGATAAATGGTGAACGATAATTAGGTATGTATGTACAGTATCCGCCAGACTGCTTACCTTTTTTACTTTCTAAGTCTAAAAGCTCATTGTCTGCCATAAAACTAAAGAACTCATTTGTCTCAGGAGAAAGCTCCTTGTACATTGTTCTTGCTTTATCTACCATCCAGTCCTTATTTCCTTTAGGAACGGCATTTCCTGAATTAAACAATAACGGTGAATCATAATATTTGAAATCATCTATGCCAAGTCTTTTTGCCTGTCTTTTTCTTAAGTCTACAGCAACCGGAACAATGTGCTTATAAACTTGTTCTCTATACCATGCTACATCCTTAGGACCATATTCAGAACGACTCATTCTAAGATAAGCAAGCTCTACAAAGTTTTTATATCCAAGTTTTTCTGCTATTTTTGTTCTTACTTTTACAAGCTTGTCATAAATTTCATCGAACTCTTTTTCATGTTCTTCAAAGAAAGCATTAGACTTCTCGCTTGCTTCCTTTCTCACACTTCTGTCCTTGTCTTGTTTAAAAGGAGTCATTTGTGATAGGTTTCTAATTTCGCCTTTGAATTCTATTTTTGCTGAAGCTACAAGTTTATTGTATTGGCTGACTAATTTGTTTTCCTCTTGAAGTTCTTCTAGGACTTCATCAGAGAAAGTCTTAATGTCCATTTCAGCTAATTTGAAAAGTTGACTTCCATATTTTTCTTCAAGCTCTTTTTTGAATTTAGAGTTAAGAAGCTCTTTGTAGAAATCTACAGAAAATCCTTGGAATACAGGACCTACAGTATCAAAGTAGTCGTTTTCCTTATCGTAAAATTCGTCTGTAGTATCGATAGAATTTCTGATACTTGCTAATGTTGACATTGTTCCATATTCATTTCTAAGCGAGATTATTTCATCCATAACCTTGCCTTGTTCTTCAAAGCTTGATGCCTCTTTAAATTTAACTAAAAGCTGCTCAAACTTAGGTTTAAAAACTTCGACCTCTGGTCGTACGTATTTGTACTCTGAAAATTTCATTACAACCTCCAAAA
>DCPV01000190.1:0-10337 GCA_002323775.1 Firmicutes bacterium UBA1535
TATCTTTATCAAATTTGATAAGTTTTGATACAATAGGAGTTCTTGCAATAGTGACAATATATAATGTTAATAAAAATATAATTAAAATAAAAGAAATTAATAAAAAAATATATATCTTTTTCAATTTAATATACCCACTTTCTTAGTTATTAAATAGTAATATGACACTGAATAAAATGAAAATTCAAATTCATTTTATTCAGTGTCTTGATTAATTATTTAACTGTTTTTTGTTAAGCATACCTTTGCTTTAAGGCATAGTAGTATTTGTTAATAATGTTACACCTAATCTTTCCTCTACATGATACGCTCTAAATCCTAATCCAAAAGTATCAACATCTGGATACTTTGGACCAAATGAACATATAACCGCCAAATAATTTCCAGCATTTGGGAGACCTGTATTTAATACAACCGGACCACCGCTATCACCTTTTAAGGTTTTGTTAGAAAATTTAATGAGGTTGTAAAATGTACCGCTTTCGTTAGTAGCACTAGTATTTATAGCTAATATCGTCCCAATAGTACGCCCAGTTGTTGCTCCATATTTTACAATCCTTGCCCCTTCTACATATTCACCACTCGTTGCAATACGTGGTATAGCAGTATATACGTTGCTACCTACTTCAGATATATATGCAGTTTCTTTCCATGTAGTAAATAATGTATTACTAAAAGGCACAAAAGCTGCATCCATATAACTATTATGTACTCTTATTGATGATTTACCGATATTTTGACCATCTTCATTACTCATTGTTGTATTTGCATCAGCAACGTGTGCATTTGTTACAACTCCATATTTACCATTACTATCAAAAGCATTACACATAATAGTACCATAACCAGTATCTGGTCTAGAAATTTTACGACCACCATAAGCATAGTATGTAGCAGTAGGTATAATTTCTGTTTTATCAACTATATATTTGATAGTTGAAAGTTTCAAATTTTTATCTTTTAAATATGATTCTATTGATTTAATTGCATCATTATCTTTAATATGTGTATAAATCTTATTTTCTGATTCCTTTATATATAATTGTGAAATACCTAACTCAATCAAATTATCTTTCAAATTATCATAAACTTCAGTTAATTCATTATAAGAATTTTCACAATAAACAAAGTTAACATGAATTATATCACCAATATTACTATAAAAATTTGGTAATTCCACAGCTTTAGTAGCTATTTCAGAAAATTGAGTAATAACTTTATCATTAAAGAATTCAAAATATTTTTCTTTAAACATATCGTTTGTCAAACAAATATTTAAATTTAGCTCTTTATCTATGAATGAACCTGCAAAATTTTCTGAATATATTTTAGATTTTAGCATTTCACATTTAAATGTAGAGTTTAACAATATTGCCATATGATTTTTATAAGTAGATATTTTGTAAAGATCATTTTTAATATTATCCATACTAATGTCTTTTAAATTATCACTACCATTAAATTCACTTTTTATAACATTTACAAGATTAGCATTTATTTCTAAATTATTGAATATATGTTTATTAAATATATCTTCTTTTCCTACATCATTTCCTAATACAGGAATTGAAAACATTATAGCAATTACAATTGCCATAGAAACTATTTTTCTAAATACTTTTTTCATTTATAATTACCTCCTTGTATTTTATTTATGTTATTATAACATAAATTTTTACTACTTCACCTTACGTTTTATGTCCATAAATTCTAAAATGTCCATCTAAACAATCCTTTTCGTTCTAATGTGAACGTTGCAGATATTTTCGAGATACCAAAAACTTCTTTAATTAACTGTACACTCTGCATTGCCACCTATAAAACTAAAATCAAGTCTCCTACAGTGGTCTGATGACCTTTTTAATGTTTGATTGATTTGCAATTAGTAACACTTTTGCAAATACTAGAATACTTTGACTGAAAATCAACACTAGTATTGCAAGAAAAGCTACTATTTTTTTATTTTCATTTGTTTCACCTTCCTTCAAAAATATTATCAGTTAATACTAAATTTGGCACTAACTGTTTGATGTCATAATTATATCAGAAATATTTTTTCGTGCCGAAGTATGGCGAAATCAGTATATATTTATTCGAAATTAGTTGTTTTTGTATTATAAATTTAATTTTTGGTAACAATTCCATCACCTTTTTTAGTTGTTCTATAGAGGATTTCCTTTCAATTCGAAGGTACATTCTCCTTCTATTTATTTTTTTCATAAAAAATCTTCTATTTTTCTCTGTTCATTTTCAAATATTAAAAAACATTATTAAAATAATTGTTATTGGAACTGTTGTTTATAGTGTAATAATAAAAAATATTCAGTTTGTACCTAAGCTAATGTATTTTGATATATTAAGCGCTGTAAAATTCATATTTGATGTAATTATGAATGTAGTAAATAGTGTTATTATCTATTTTCTGGCTATATCAGTGGTAGATTTCATATACCAATGGTGGGAATACGAAAAAAATATTAAGATGACTAAGCAGGAACTTAAGGATGAGTTTAAAAATACTGAGGGTAATCCTGAAATAAAAGGAAAAATCAGACAGATACAAAGAAAAGTGGCTATGTCAAGAATGATGCAGCAAGTTCCCGGTGCAGACGTTATAATCAGAAACCCAACGCATTTTGCTGTAGCTATAAAATATGACGAAAACAGCAATAGAGCACCATTGGTCGTTGCAAAGGGGCAAGACAGAGTAGCATTAAATATAATTAAACTAGCAGAAGAAAGTAAAGTGCTTATAATGGAGAACAAACCTTTAGCCAGAGCTCTTTACAGCACAGTAGATATAAACCAAGAAATTCCAGTAGAATTCTATGAACCTATTGCGGAAATACTCGCTTGGGTGTATAATACTAATATGCAAGTTAAAAAAAATGACGAATAATGGAAGTATATACACAAATTTTTAGTCTCACTTGAAAATAGAGATGGGCGTTCTTGTACAATAGATACATGGGCATAATTAACAGGAAAAGGTAAATAAATATGAAAATATTGAATAATGCAGTAACAGTCTTTATAATACTTATAATATTAATGATTATCATACCTTTGCCATCTTTTTTACTGGATATGATGTTTATCATTAATATTGCAATATCAGTAATAATATTACTTACAACAATGTACATAAAGGAATCATTACAGTTTTCCATATTTCCTACAGTATTATTGATTACAACGATACTTAGGCTTGCGCTCAGTGTATCTTCAATAAAGCTTATTTTGTTGAATAGTGGAAATGCAGGGGCGGTTATAAAAACGTTTGGAGACTTCGTAATCCAAGGAAATTATGTTATAGGTTTTATAATATTTATAATTATAGTAATTGTTCAGTTCATGGTTATAACAAAGGGAACTGAAAGGGTTTCAGAGGTTTCAGCAAGATTTACACTTGATGCGATGCCAGGTAAGCAAATGGCTATAGATGCAGATTTAAGCTCTGGACTAATCACAGAGTCTGAATCAAGGATAAGAAGGTCAAAGATTCAAAGAGAGGCTGATTTTTATGGCGCTATGGACGGAGCAACAAAGTTTATTAAGGGAGATGCTATTGCTAATATAGTTATAACCTTTGTAAACTTTATAGGTGGAGTTATTATAGGAATGGTTCAAGGAGCAGGAACTTTCCAAGATGTTTTAACAATCTATACAGTAGCTACAGTCGGAGCGGGACTTGTATCACAGATTCCAGCACTTATGATTTCAACAGCTGCGGGTATGATAGTTACTAGAGCAAGCTCTGAATCAAATTTGAGTACAGATATTTCAAAACAGTTTTTATCTCAGCCAATAGTACTTGTTGGCAGCGGTGTAGTTCTGATTGTCTTTAGTTTAATTCCGGGATTTCCTAAAATTCCAGGATTTACTTTAGCAGCAATATTGATTTTTCTAGGACTTAATCTTATGAGGAGTCAAAAACAAGAAGAATTGGTAGATGAACATAAAAAGGCCATAGAGCATCAAAGCTCTGAGGAAGTATATAACGAAGAAACTTACTATAGAAATATAGATAATATATATGAATTAATTCAAGTTGAACAAATAGAAATGGAGGTAGGCTACAGCCTTATCCCATTGGTAGATGAATCAACAGGCGGAAGTTTTATAGATAGAATAGTAATGTTTAGACGACAATTTGCAATTGAGATGGGTATGGTTATACCATCTGTAAAGCTAACGGACAATGGTTATTTAAACCCAAATGAATATTTAATTAAGATAAAGGGTGAAGAAGTAGCAAGAGGCGAAATACTCGTAGACTATTATCTTGCTTTAGAACCTGCAACTGTTAGCGGAATGATAGACGGAATTGACACAATAGAGCCGGCATACGGTATTCCAAGCAAATGGATAACAAAGGATAAAAAGGAATTAGCTGAAATTTATGGATATACGGTTATAGACCCTCTTTCAGTTTTGATTACGCATTTATCTGAGATAGTAAAAAAATATGCACATGAGCTTCTGTCAAGACAGGATATAAACCTACTGCTTGAGAACACTAAGAAAACAAATAGCAGTATAGTCGATGAGGTACTTCCTGCAATGATAGGATACGGAACATTACAAAAAATACTTGGCAATTTGTTAAGAGAGGCTATTCCTATAAAGGACATGGAAACTATACTTGAAACTATAAGCGATTATGCAGCTAATATAAAAGATATAGAAATGCTTACCGAATACATAAGACAAGCTTTAAGAAGAACTATAACTAGAAAATGGTCTGACTCCGGACAAATAAAAGTTATTACCTTAAGTACAGATATAGAAAAAATGATAATTAACTCTGTTAATAAAAATGAACATGGCTCTTATCTATCTTTAGATCCTCAAATTATACAGAAGATAGTGACATCACTTTTAGATCAGATAGAAAAACTGAAAGAAGTGATAAGTATTCCGATAATTTTAACATCACCATTTGTCAGAATATATTTTAAAAAGCTAGTAGATCAATTTTATCCAAATGCTGTGATTTTGTCATTTAATGAGATAGATAATTCAGTTCAGATACAAGCTATAGGTAACATTGAAGTCGAGTGATAATGTTGAACAAAAAGATAAATGATAAGGAAGCGCTTAAGTTTAGTACAAGCATTGTACATTAAGTGCAAGGGCATAGTTGTATGGAAATCATTAAGGACGATAAAATCATAATAGATGACAATGAGCTATGGCAAAGGTACTTTCAAAGCAAAGATATAGCAGCTCGCAATAAAATAGTTGAAAAATACGCTTTTATCGTCAAAGTGATTGCTATGAAGATTTGGGGTATGTATCATCAATATGGCGATGTTGAAGATATTGTAAATGAAGGTATCATAGCTTTGATAGATGCTGTAGGAAGATTTGATATATCAAAGGATATAAAGTTTGAGACATATGCCTCTATTAAAATAAGAGGTGCTATAATAGACTATGTCAGAAAGCAGGCTTGGTCTCCGAGACGTGTCAATAAAAACAGAAAGCTTGTAGAGAGTGCTGATAAAGAATTAAAAATTAAGCTTGGTAGAACTCCTTCAGAGCAGGAAATGGCAGATTATTTAAAAATTGATAAGACAGAATATAGTAAAATGATTTTAGAGACAAATAACTCTAATTTACTCTCATTTGAAGAACTTATATCGGAGCTTTCTTATAAAAATTCTGCTACCTCTAACGATTTGACACCAGAAGATAATTATGCAAAGCAGGAATTAAAAAAAGTGTTGGCTGATGCCATAAATCAGCTAGAGGAAAAAGAAAAAATCATTATATCCTTATATTACAAGGAAGAACTAAAGCTTAAAGATATTGCCGATGTAATGGAGATAAGTAATTCAAGGGTTTCACAGATTCACTCTCAGGCGATAGCAAAGTTAAATAATATTTTGAGAAAATATATGAATTAAAATAAATAAAAGAGTGAAACAAGTTTCGCTTAATAACAGAGATATAAAAAATTGTTTAAATTAAGGAAAGGGATGAGATAAATATGTCAAGAGGATTATTCACACTTACATCTGGTATGCTCACACAGCAAAGGAAGATAGAAATTTCAAGTAATAATATGGCCAACATTAATACTGCCGGTTATAAGAGAGAGCAAGCGGTTACAAATAATTTTGGTACATTATTGATTCACAAATTAAGGCAAAATGGAATTTATGAAACAGCGGAGCCATTATCTGAGGTATCGTTAATAAGAATAATGGAGGACAACAATACTTATCACTCTCAAGGAAGCTTGGATGAAACAGGTGGAGCATTTGATTTTGCATTAGTTGGAGAGGGCTTCTTCGGTATAAATAATAATGGAACTACTTTATATGGAAGAAATGGCAGCTTTAACCTAGATGACGAGGGATATCTGATATTTTCTGACAAAGGCAGAGTACAGGGCGAGTATGGAGATATATTTATCGGTACAGACAAATACGAGGCTACAGATGATGGAAGTATCTATGTAGATGGAGAGTTAATAGATAAAATAGCTGTATATAATTTTGATAATTATGCAAATTTAGATAAATTTTCTGAAGGTTTGTATACATCAACAGATGAAGCCAACTTAATGGAAAATGCAGTAATTAAAAAAGGCTGGATTGAACGTTCAAATGTGGATTTAACACAGGAAATGTCTGATATCATAGCATCACAAAGAGCATTGCAATCAAATTCACAGGCTCTTAAAATGTACGATATGATAATGGAAATCGAGTCAAATCAAATTGGAAGAATAAACTAAAAAACGGAGGATTATATGATAAGGGCATATTATACAGCAACAGCTGGAGCTAAAACTTACCAAAAGCATTTAGATGTTATTGCAAATAACCTGTCAAATGTGCAGACACAAGGCTATAAAACATTAAAAGGAGAATTTTCCGATTTGCTTTATAGTAACGTAAGCAGAACAGGAGAGAATCTTATGGTTGGCAGCGGGTCTAAATTATTAAAGACTGATAGCATATTTTCCGAAGGAGCTTTTTTAGAAACCGGAAAGGAAACAGATTATGCGATAGTTGGCGACGGATTTTTTTCGATTCAAAAGGGTGATGAAATTTTCTATACAAGAAATGGTGCCTTTAACGTTGCAGAAATTGACGGGGAACTTTATTTGACATTAGACGGTGGATTTGTTCTTAATAGCAATGGAGAGCCAATAAATTTAAGTGTAGAATCTGAGGATATAGGAGAGGAATATGAACTTGAAAAAATTCCCGGAGTCACTAAATTTACTAACAATTTTGATTTAGAGAGAGTTGGAGATAGTTTATTCACAATTACAAATGAAGATGCAGAATATGAAATAGCAGAAAGACCGGATTTAATGGTTGGATATGTAGAAAGTTCAAATGTTGAAATGGTGAGTGAACTTACTAATATGATTCAAGCTCAAAGAGCTTTTCAATTTAATTCAAGAATAATTCAAGTTGCAGATGAGATAGAGCAGACTATAAATACTTTAAAAGGATAAGCAACTTATAGAGGGGAGAGAGTTTTATGATTAATAATGCTGAAACAAGCGATGTAATAAAAACTAATAACACCCAGGGAGATTCGGAAGAAAAAAACTATATATTTAACATTATAGTATCGGCAAATAAATTGCAAGCTTTTTTAAGGGTTGTTTTTTGCGAAAAAGGTGTAAAAATAGATTCGAAAGAAGTATTAAACGAGATAAAAGAACAAGGTATCAAATATGGAATAAAAGAAGCTGAGATAGACGCTTACTGTAAAAAAGGTGAATATTTTAGAGAGCTGATAGTAGCTGAGGGAGTTCCGGTAGTTCATGGAACAGATGCTAAGATAGAATATCATTTTAAAACTGAAAATACTGTTGAATTTAAAGAAAAGGCAGATGGAACAGTAGATTTTAAGAATATTAACAATATACTTTCTATAGAAAAGGACGGTCTTTTATGTACATTGACTCCTGAGACTGAAGGTAAAAATGGTATTGATATCTTTGGAAATGAAATTTTATGCAAGCAAGGAAAAACACTTGAATTACCTAATGGTAAAAATACTTATAGATCTCCTGACAACCTAAAGCTTTTTGCCGCAGCTGACGGCGCAATTTATCTAAATGCAAGAAATATTGATATAAATACTGTATATACAGTAAAAAGTGTCGATCATACTACCGGAAACATAGATTTTTCAGGGACTGTTGTAGTTCAGGGTGATGTAAGGGCTGGATTTGTGGTTAAGGCAAAAGATGACATTGTTATTAGGGGAATGGTTGAAGGTGCAATGCTTGAGGCTGGTAAGGATATAACTATAAGCAATGGAATGAATGGCAGAGATGTAGGAAGTCTGACAGCAGGTGGTACTATAACAAGTAAATATCTTGAAAATTCAACAATAAAGGCAGGTAAGAATGTGCTTTCTGATGCAATTATAAACTGCAATGTATTTGCAGGTGAAAGCATAGTTTTAAAAGGAAGCCGAGGGACTATCATAGGCGGCGAGTGCGTTGCTTGTGAGTCAATAAGAGCTAAAACTATTGGAACTAAAAACAATATTCAATCTAAGATTGAAATAAACTTAGAAAAATACACAGAGCTTCATAATAATGAAAAAAATCAGAATATAATGAAAAAAATCAATGCAGAAATAAAATCGAAGGAAAAGGAAATTTCTGAGCTAAATGATAAAATAAATTTTATAGCACCATTTATAAAGAAAAGTCCTGAGAATGAAAGATTGTATAAGCTTCTGATAATTAAAAAATCAGAAACCAGCAGAGCAATAAATGAATTAAAAACCTCCATACTTGAACTTGATCATGATAATAAGAAGATAACAGATCATAAGATAGTATGCAGTGGAATTATATACGCAAATACTCGTATAACGATAGGTTGGCTAAGACTTGCAGTAAGAGAGGACTTATCATATAGTAAACTTTATAACGATGGTAATGACATACAAATTTCCCCACTATTACCATCAGACATGGATTTGGAGGCAAGATAATGAGTGGCATTAAAAACTTTGACCAGATAAATGATGTTCATATTGACGTATTAAGAGAGATAGGTAATATAGGTGCTGGCAATGCTGCAACATCACTGGCGCAGATGCTATCAAAAAAGGTTGATATGGCAGTACCTGAGGTAAAGCTATTAGACATCAATGAGGCTATTGAGCTTATGGGAGGACCTGAAAATATAGTTCTCGGTATATTAATAAGAATGTCTGTTGATATGGAAGGCATTGTAATGTTTTTACTTAAAAGAGACTTTGTATGTTTAGTTGTAAATTCTCTTTTAGGAACAAATATTGATAGGTTTGAAGATATAGGAGAAATGGAGCTTTCAGCTTTATCCGAAATCGGAAATATAATGATTGCTTCATATATAAATTCAATTGCAGGCTTGACAGGCATGACAATTGATATATCAGTACCGGCTTTGACAATAGACATGTCAGGAGCTATTTTAACTGTACCAGCGATTGAGTACGCAAATGTTTCTGATAAAATAGTGTTTATTGAGGAGAAATTTTTTACAGATAAAGAATCTGTAAATAGCCATATACTATTGGTACCAAGTGTTGAATCACTAAATAAATTATTGCGAGGGTTAGGCATTGAAATATGAAAAACACAGTTAACGTAGGAATATCAGATATGAAAATTGTCTCAGCGCCTGATGTAGTTGCAACATATGCTCTTGGTTCTTGCGTTGGTATTTGTATAATTGATAAAATTAGTCAGACATGCGGATTAGTTCATATAATGCTGCCGCAAAACCCTAATCCAGCTGATGCAAAGGCTTTATTCAAGTATGCTGATACTGGAATAGAGGAAATGATTAAGCAAATGGAGAAAAAGGGCTGTGTGCGAGTACGTATGATTGCTAAAATAGCAGGCGGAGCGAAAATGTTCGAGGTTAGTGACGATAAAAATAGCACCATCGGAAACATTGGAGAAAGAAATATAGTAGCTGCTAAAAGCACATTGCAGAAATTAAAGGTAAAATTGATTGCTGAAGATGTAGGTTTAAATTATGGAAGAACTATCTTCTTTGACAGCACTAATGGAGAATTGACAGTTAAATCATTCGCAAAAGGAAATAAGGTTATATAGTGTAATTGCAGATAGTTTTCTTTGAAAACTATCGCATAATTTACATTATAAGGGAAGTAGGAAGATATGGCAAAGACAATATGTGTGACCAATCAAAAAGGTGGTGTAGGAAAGACTACAACTACATATGCTCTAAGCTTAGGGCTAAAATATAAAGGATACAGAGTTTTAATAATAGACCTTGATCCTCAGGGAAATTTAAGCTTTAGTGTTGAAGCAGAAACTGAAGAAAGTCCAA
>DCPV01000190.1:10444-36453 GCA_002323775.1 Firmicutes bacterium UBA1535
GAAACTGAAGAAAGTCCAACAATATATGAGGTGCTAAGACATGAATGCAGTGCTGAAGAAGCTATACAGCACACGGAACTTATAGATATAATTCCTTCAAACATTTTATTAAGTGGTGTTGATTTAGAATTCACTCATACCGGCAGAGAATTTTTATTAAGGGAAGCATTATTAAATGTTCAGAATAAATACGATTATATAATAATTGATACTCCGCCATCTTTAAACATTTTAACAATCAATGCCTTCACAGTTTCTGATAAAATAATAATACCAATGATAGCAGATATATTTAGCTTGCAGGGCATAACACAGCTTTATGAAACTATAGACAGGGTAAAAAAATACTGTAATTCTAGTATCATAATAGAGGGCATTTTGCTTACAAGATATAATAATAGGGCTATACTTAGCACAGAAATTAAAGGAACTACTGAAATGGTAGCAAAAGAATTAAACACTACTGTTTTCAACACGCACATAAGAACAAGCATAGTCATCCAAGAGGCTCAGACAAAGCAGGAGAACTTATATTACTATGCACCTAAGAATGCGGCAGTCTCAGATTATATGAGCTTTGTAGAAGAATTGCTTGCAAGAGAGGGAAAATAAATGGCAAAGACAAAAAAAGAATTTAATAAAGAAGCAATGTATAAAAAAATTATGCCCTCTATGTTTAGAACGAATGACGAAAGTCACAAATCAGAGAACAAGAAGAACGACAATGCAGATGAAAGCAAAGAAAATGATATAGTCAATTCTAGTTTATCGAAATTATTTGAAAAAGCAGAAAAAATTAATTCAGAAGAAAATTTGGAAAACAATAATTTTAAAGATGTAAATTATAATTCTGAGGCTATAGAAGAAATAAAAATACAAGAGAAAAATGAAAGCCAAGAAGAAGATTCAATCGATAAAGTTGATGATTCAGAAGATAATTTATCATATTCAGAGAGTAAATACACCGTAAATTTTATAGAGGTACTTATAAAGGACAAGTTAAATACTGTTTTAGAAAAATTCAAATGCTGTCAATGCGAGTCTTGCTTAGCCGATATTGTAGATACAGCACTTAGCAGTTTTCCAAAATACAGTTTTACTGGAACAAAAAAAGAGACAGAAGAAGCATTTAAAGAGTTTAAGCAATCTAACAATATTGATGTAGTTTCTGCGATAATAAAGGCTATAGTATTAATTAGAAAAAAAGAAAAGCATAAAAAAAATTGAGTATTTATATTATCCGAATACTCAATTTTTTATTATGATATTATTTATAATCATAAAAAAGGGAGTTGTCAGCTAATTTGCTGCTTCTCCCTTTATCAGTACATAATACACTATTTTTCTTCTCTATACATTCCAATTACTGAAATAATTATATCTTTATAATATGGATTGTTTTTTATGTCATTAAAATTATAATATTTATTATATAATTTCTCAATCTGAGCAAATTCACCTGCTGAAGTAGATAAATCGTAAAGCTTATTTATAGCAAATATTACTTCTGCTCTGGTTATATTATCTCCAGGATTAAACTTATCACCTTTAGCAGTCATAATACCTCTGTTTGCTAATTTTAAAATATCAGCCTTAGCATAAACATATGGCTGCGTTATATCTGTAAAGCTATAATTATTTACAGCAGGGATACTTGCAATCTTTGATTTTAAGGTGCTTATATTACTTATCATTTTAGCAAATTCTGCTCTTGACAAAGGATTGTCAGGCTTGAAAGTCTTGTCCTTATAGCCCTGTATATAACGCTTTGAAACTGCCATAGCAATATAATTTTCTGCCCAATGCCTAGATATATCACTTAGCTTTGCTTTATCCTTTAGACTTATATCATAAGGCAAATCATTTATCCTACACAGTATGGCTACCATTTGGGCTCTTGTTACCGTCCCGTTTGGTAAAAATTTAGTATCGCTTAAGCCTTTCATATAAGCAGGGAATATATTGTTATAATAAGTATTTTCATCAGTATTATAGTAATATGGATCTCCGATATTGCTAAACAATGCTTTCACACTTGGATTACCATGAACATGCAGACCTAATGTCTTTGCATATAAAACATATCTTTTATTTTTAATTTCCACGGTCTCTACTGTTCTGTTACCTGATGTATCAACACATATGAATGAATACTCTCCATTGTATTTGAACTCAGTTGGATGCTTATACTCAAATTGTGCATTACTCTTAGAATTTTGTATTGGTACATATTTTCCGTCATATGTAATTATATAATCAAGCTTTAGGTTATCTTTTAGCTTTAATTCAAATTTATCTTCATATGTTATTGCTATGCTTACTTCAGGTCTTATAAAATCTATATCCTTAATGTTGAATTTAAACAATTCTCTTAAACCTGATTTAGACTCGGCAAGAATTTCATAGCTTCCATTTTCTGTTATATAATCCATCGCAGGATCAACTATAATATCCTGACCAGCAGCGAAATTATAAGCTCTGTATGTTGTTAAAACATTTCTTGTATCTATCGATGGCTGCCATATTATCATGAGATAAAATTCACCTTGCCTCATTAGTCTTACATTCAACTCTTTACCCTCAACATCAAATGTAAAATTTGATACATTGTTATTAGCCATATTTGGAACATAGTATTTAATTTCCATCGTATCTACAACAGTATTGCTTGGCAGCTTAACTGTACGGATTTTATCCAGGGCTGCGTTAAATAAGCATTGCTTTTTCTCATAATCATATTGTAAGGTCAGATTATTATAAAGTAGATTTAAGTCAAAATCAGTTTTATTCAAATCATCTATATCGCTGTATGATGTACTAGCTTCCTTTATGCCCTTAATCTCATAATAAAATGTCCTCTTTTGTCCAGAGCCATCATATACCGTAAAGGGATATATACCATTTTTATCAGCAGGAAAGCTTGCTGTAGTTCCCTCAACCATGTAGCCTGATGGAAGATATATATAAAAGCTTGTAAATGCTGAATCCTTTGAGCTTACATTGATTGTTATGGTTTTTATTTTATCCTTTACTGTTTCAGCTTCTGTAAAACTTGCTTTTAAACTGGTATTAGTGTATACAGAAACATAAATGCTGGATCTAATGTTTCCAACTTCCGCTGTAATTACAATTCTACTGCCTGTTTTTAATGCTTTGATAGTTCCATTTTTGTCAACACTTACAACGGATTTGTCTGATGAATAAAATGTCACATCTTTATTATCCGCATCAGTAGGATTAAACTTTACATCTAGCTTTATTATATCTCCAACTTCGATATATAGATTTTTATTATCATTGAGCGTTATCGAACGCAACTGCTTATTTGTAACTGTAGAACTTGCAAATGCAAGATTGTTTAGTATAAAGCTATTTGTTGTAAAGCTAATCAATAACGCAAATAATATTAAAAATGAAATAAATTTTTTAAGCATATAAATACCTCCTTGTGCCAAACCTACAAGTTTTAATAATCATTTTTTTTATGTACCTGTAGCTGTCTTTCATATAAATATTGATATATAATACTTTCGTCACTGCTTGTTAGTCCTTTGAATATGCAGCCATAGTTACTATAACTAAACTCATCGCTTGGGTCGTCTATTCTTATAATACTTGCTTCAATAGGGACGACATTACGCTTATAATAATCAAAATTAAAGACGATAGTATCTCCTACAAAGAACTCTGTTTGTGAGGTAAATAACATTCCGCCTACAGATAAATTCAATATTTTAATTTCTATAGGATTTTCGGATTGAACAATTTTATTTTCTCTCATCACTAATTTGAGTTCTAGCTTATAATCTGTTCGTACTTTTAAACTTTTTCTTCGTTCTATTGTGGTATGATATTTTATAATTTTAGCTGATAGCTGCATGTCAGCAGCAAGACTTACTTGACACTCATATACTGCTATACCTGCCAGCTCGTTGTAAATGTTTATAAATATTGTAGATTTTGAGGGAACAGTAGGCATATGGTTGCCTTTTACAACTATCATATTGCCTGCTAATCTTTCCAAGTTACCTTTTCCTAAATAATTTTTTTCCTCATCAAATATCTTAACTAAAAGTGGCTGTACCTTTGACATTAATAATCCTCCTAACTAGTATTAACTCCCCCATTTAATAGTTATTGCATCGCCATCATTTATTATCCCTGTATATGAAGCTCCCTCTCCGTTATGCAAAATTATTAAGTTGCCTTGAGGATTTGTTGGATCTATATCAGCATAGTTTATCATATCAGCAAAGATATAAGGTGTCCTATCCTCTCTTGTTTTAAGCTCTAAAATTTCGTCATTTAGGGTTACGTAAATTTTATCTTTAAAGGTACTTGCTACATCTGATGATGCAGAATGATTTGAATTTTCAAGATTTTGTTCATCTGCGATTAGCTGATTGGTAGTAGAATCACCTGCAAAATCTAAAAAATCGTTCTGCACTAAATCAATTTTCATCCCATCATTTAGAGTTGTCTCTAAACTGATTTTTATTCCATCGGAGTAAAATGAATAATATTCAGCATTTATTTCATATAATTCTATTAGATGGAATAGCTTGGTCACATTTATTATTTCGATTATATCCGAATTGCCGATTACATAATCTTGGTCTACCTCAACATTATTTAGCAAATATTTTGTTCCTAAATTTATTTCTATATTGTTAAAAATTACCTTGCCGCTTGTATGAGTATTGTCAACAATATCAGCTATTTTAACAACCGGTGTTACCCCATCAACGGCTGGGATAACTTCTATTACATCTCCTGGATTAATCCTTGTTTCAATATTTGCAACATCTCGATTTACAAATATTTGAGCAGGAGTTGAATATTCTCCTTTATAATAGTAATCTTTGTTGTTTAGAGTAAAGCTTAGGTTTTTACCTGAAAAACCCATTAGCTTACGAGAATCAAAGCCTGACATAAGTAGGGCATCCATGACCTTCATTTGTCTAATGCTATAAAGTCTTACCTTTTCACCATTAACTGTAACGCTGAAAAAATCATAGTTGTTGCCTGCTATGCTCGAATACGCTATACCTATAGGTGTTATAAGCTCTGGGTCGAAGCTTGATAGGGAACTTGTATCGACATTTTTTACTGACTCCTTAGTTCCTATGGCAATTCTAAATTCTGGCAAACCTAAGAATTCAGAAATATATTTTTTCATGCGAGGAGTTTTACTTCCTCCGCCTATCAAAAACACAGCAACAGGAGACTCCTTGTTTAATATCAATATTTTTTCAGATATCTCCTTACATAGATTTATTATTGCATCTTCGATGGATGATATTACTTCATTTTTATCAAGAGAAACAGTCATACCAAGTATATCTGTAAATTCTATTGTTTCACTATCGCCAAGCAAGGATAATTTTATTTTTTCAGCAGTATTAAAATCTACAATATATTTTTTCATTATACTTTCGCTTATCTCATCTCCTGCGACAGTTGCCATGTCGTAGCCTATGATACTTCCATTTTTTGAAACAGCTATATCAGACGTTCCGGCACCTATATCAACAAGAGCTAGGTTCAATAGTCTTAAATCCTTTGGTATAACTAAATTCATAGCAGCGATAGGCTCAAGAGTTAAACCGGCTACATTTAGTTTGTTTTGGTCCATACAAGCGTACAATCCCTCAACAACTATATGAGGTAAAAATGCTGCTATAATTTCTATGCCCACCTTATCAGCTCTATGCCCTACTATATTTGCTATGCTTGTATCATCTAGCTTGTACTCTAAAACACTATAACCAACACAGTAAAATCCTTTTCCATCTTTAAGATTTTCATAAAAAACATCATGAGCTTTTTGTAAGGCTTCCATTTCAAACTGTGAACGCATTTCCTCGCTTATATGCTTTTTAGAATCAATCTTTTTTTCATATAGAGCTTTTTCTGTCTTTAAAGAACGACCAGCTGCGGCGATATATACATTATCTAGCTTGAAGCCTTGACTGGCTTCAAGTTCTTCCTTTACCTTCTGTATAACTCTGCTGACCTTTTTTATGTCTTCTATCTGACCATCTACCATTGCACGCTGCTCATGAAAAACACTCTTAATGTCAATAAGTTTTAGAGAATTTTCAACTTTTTTAGCAACAACACCGACAATAGACCTCGTTCCTATATCAAGAGAAAAAACTATATCATTGTTCATAATTATCTACTTTCCTTTCCTAGTCATCGTTTAGGATGATATTTGCAATACATCCTGTAAATATTATTAAAGCTCTGCGTTTTCCCCAGTATTTTCTTTTTCCGATTCCTTTTTTGTTACGTTAGGATTATAATTTAAGAAATAAACGTATATATCAACTATAGTCTTAAAAAGCTCCTCCGGTATTTCGCTTCCTAGCTCCAGTTGAGAAAGCATGGTAGCAAGTGAGTCATCCTTATATACAGGAACACCGTTTTTTTCAGCAATTTCAACAACCTTTGAAGCAACATAGCCACTTCCGGAGGCTACAACAACTGGAGCAGCATTTTTATTTGAATTATACTTAAGCGCTACGGCACGCTTTGAATTTTTATGCGATGACATTGATACCACGCTCCTTTATAAATTTTGTTCCGAAAACTTCATTGAATTTTCTTTGTTTAGTACATTCACTTACATAAATATCTGTAATTGATATATTGTTTTTCTTAACAATATTCATAATATCAGTTCTTATTTTTGAGCCAAAATCCTTTAAAGAATTTGGAATTGATATATCCAGCGAAATTTTATTGTTTTTAGAAAAAATTATTGTTTCAAAATACCCGACATTTTCTATATCAAAGTTTAAGAAAATTTTATATAAATCAGCATTTTCTTCATCTCTTGAGGATTTTTTTGAGCTGTCTTTTATATTTTCTTCATGGATTTCTTTACTTATCCAAAGCTCGGAGAACATGAATACTCCACCATAATTTACAGGTAAGAAAATATGGACTAGAGGAACTTGGACATTGTTGCTAGTCAAAAGGCTCTCTTGTATATTTTCAAACGTAGTTTTATTTACATGGTTTTTATCATCCTTAATACCTGAGTCAATCATCTTGAACATAAAATCTAAGGAATTGTTTTTTATATCGGAACTACCCCTAAAGGTATTGATAAGAGCTTGCTTTAGCTCTGATACATCATTATCGCTTAAATTAAAGCTATATTTCATATAGTCAAGCAATAAATCAGCAGAATCGAGGAAATTATCCTGAAGTCCTTTCTCTAATCTGACAATGTTGTGGACTAGTACAGATATATAATCTCTAACTATACCAAAATCATTTGTTTTGGCAACATACTTTCCAAGGTAAGGGATAATTTCGTTTTTTAACAGCTCTAAATTTTTACTGGCATTTGTCTCAGGCTCATCAAGTATTATTTTATTGGCCATGGACTCAAAGCTTTCCTTTAAAATTTCAGGCATATTATCAGTTATTTGCTTTAAAATATTTTCAATCGCCTTAGTAGAATCATCAGCAGATAAAAAACAGTCGTAACCTTTTAAGAAATTAGCTATTACATTTTTAAAATCATCACTTGGATTTGCTTTTAAAGCATTTCTTATGAAATTAAAGAACTCACCTGAAAACTTTGTATAATTATTATGTTGAAATTTAATAAAATCAAGCATTTGTTCATTATCCATGTCGATATCTTTAACAAATTCTTCAAAAAATAGCTTCATTAAAGGGTTGCTTTTTATGTTAGAGTTTACAAACTGTCTGCTTAACAGGAGTTTTCTCATGTTTTCTATAAGCGTCGGAGCAAGATCCAAGGACTGTAAAAATTTGATAAATACAGAATTTGGATTATGACTGATATTACTGCTTTGATTTTGATTATTAAGAGCTGCTTGCTCAGGCTTTATAGCTTTATTGACAATATTAGGATCTAAAATGTCAAATGGTGACAATATCTCCGGTTTTTCGGGAACTCTAACTCTATTCAAATTGTTGTTTGTACTGTTTATATTGTTAGCAGTTATTTTTATATTTTCTAACATAGCAAATCCTCCAAAAATTAGCACGTAATTTGTAGTTTGTATAATTATTGTTTTGGGTATAAATACTAATATAAAGTATCCATAAATATTTTTTCCAAATTAGGAGAAAAGTATATTACATTTATTAAAAGTATGATATAATTATTATAACTAAAAATTACAATAATTGCACTAAAAAATTTTTAAAACGTATATATTTTTGCAAAAAAATACAAATTTTTATTTTTTTCTAAAAAATGCTAAACTTTTTAGCTGAATAGCCGATATACATAATGTATAGTGAATAATAGAAATATAAATAAGCTTATGGAGGTAAAAATGGAAAACAATTTTGACTCAGTAGTCGATATGTTCTTGTTTGAGGCAAACACTCTGTTGGAGCAATTAGACGAAATACTTTTGAGGGTTGAAGAAAACAAACAGTTCAGTGCAGATTACATCAATGAAATATTCAGAATAATGCATACAATTAAAGGGTCGGCAGCCATGATGCAATTCAATGGAATTATGACTATATCTCATAAAATAGAAGATTTATTCTTTTATATAAGAGAAAATGGTCTAAATGATGATAGATTTACTGAACCTTTGATTAGTTTGGTATTTAAGTGTACAGATTTTATCAAAAATGAAATTACAAAAATTCAAAACGAAAGCCCTTTAACAGAAAGCATAGGGGAATATGAGGAGCAAATAAAGGAGCTTCTTGATGTAGTATCAGGTAAGAAAGAATACATAAAAAACGGCAATGGTAAAAATGATGCTAAAGCTGTACAAGTTAAGCCCGCAGATAAAGCAGTAGAAAAAACAGATAATTCTGAAAAAAGATACTGTATTAAGGTAGATTTTGATGATGGAAGCGGTATGGAAAATCTAAGAGCATTCATGATTATTAATCATCTTAAAGATATAACATCCAATTTTACATATGAGCCAGAAGATATAGAAACTAACAAAGAAACTATTAAAGATATTTTACAAAATAGCTTTAGAATATATTTTGATAATGAAGTTGACATGAAGTATGGAATCGAAGTAATAAAAGATACTCTTAATATTAAGAACTATACAGTTGTTGAAAAAGAGGAAACTATAAAGAATGAGCCTAAAGCTGAGAAAGAAAACAAAACTGTAGCTACACAAAAACAGGAAACAAATCAATCAACTGAACAAAATAATATATCTAAGCAAAATAAACAAAGTCTAATCAGTGTTAATTTATTCAAATTGGACAAGCTAGCTAACCTAGTTGGAGAAATAGTTATAACAGAATCTATGGTAGTGTCAAATCCTGAAGTAAACAAGCTTAATTTAGATAGTTTTACAAAGGCTACAAGAGAGCTTAGAAAGCTTACAGATGAGCTGCAAAATGTTGTTATGTCATTAAGAATGGTTCCTGTTTCAGGAGTTTTCCAAAAAATGAAGAGAATCGTACGTGATATGAACAAAGAGCTAGACAAGGATGTTGAACTTGTTTTGGTTGGAGATGACATAGAGCTTGATAAAACAATTGTTGATGGTATAGCAGACCCAATCATGCACCTTGTAAGAAATTCTATGGATCATGGTATTGAAACTGCTGAAGAAAGAATTAAAAAAGGTAAGAACCCAAGAGGGACAATAACTCTTACAGCAGTAAATACTGGCGGAGAGATATTAGTATCTGTTGAGGATGATGGAAAGGGATTAAATCCAGAATACATTCTGTCAAAAGCAAAAACTCGTAATCTTTTACAGAAGCCAGAGTCTGAATATACAATGAAAGAGATATTCTCGTTCGTTATGTTGCCGGGCTTTTCAACAAAGGATGCAGTAACTGAGTTCTCAGGTCGTGGAGTAGGTATGGATGTTGTTAAGAAAAACATAGATGCTGTAGGCGGCAATGTTGTCTTAGACAGCAAGATTGACAGAGGAACAACAGTAACGTTTAAGATACCTTTGACATTGGCTATAGTAAAGGGTATGCAGGTAGAAGTAGGCGGCACAGAATTTATCATACCTATTAATAACATACAACAATCCCTAAATATCAATAGAAAGGATATCGTTGTAAACACTGATGGCTCTGAAGGTATAATGCTCAGAAATAAATGCTATCCTATTGTCAGACTTCATGAATTGTACGGTATAGACTCAGGCATAAAGGCGCTTGAAGAAGGTATATTGGTACTCGTTGAGGTTGATGGCAAAGGATATGGAATATTTGCAGATAAGTTGCTTGGAGAGCAGCAAGTAGTTGTAAAACCAGTGCCTGTATTATTAAATAAATTCGACATAAAAAGTGTCGGAATATCAGGTTGTTCAATACTTGGGGATGGAAGTATAAACTTAATTCTCGATGTAATGAGCATATACGAGAGTGTTTTGGAGGCTTAATATGAGTGAAAATAATGTAATGATTCAAAAAGATTCAGGAATAGAAAAATATTTGTCTTTTTATTCAGCAGATGTTGAATATGCAGTAAATATCAAATATGTTACAGATATTATAAACCTATTGCCTATAACATTTTTACCAAAAATACCAAAATATATAAAAGGTATAGTAAACCTAAGAGGTAAGATAGTACCAGTAATTGATATAAGAATGAGATTTGGCAAGGAAAGCATTGATTATACAGAAACAGCCTGCATTATCGTTATGGAGTATTCCGATATTACAGTAGGAATATTGGTTGATGCAGTAGCAGAGGTGGCAGATATAGAAACAGCAAGTATTATGACACCACCTAAAGGAAGTTCTAATGAAATCAACAGATTTGTAAACGGAATTTCTAAGAAAAACAACAAAGTAAAATTATTGATAAACAGCATGAGCTTGTTTGAGGTTGAATAATTTGGAAAGTTTAAACAAGTTAAGCGAGATTAAAGCTGTCAGGAGGATAAGCATATGATTCAAATTACAGATAAAGAATTTACTGAATTGGTTGAATTTATGCACAAAAATTACGGTATAAATTTAATAAACAAAAGACAGTTGATAGAAGGTAGGATGTCTAATGTCTTGGATAAAATGGGCATGAAAAGCTTTAGTGATTATATAACACTTATTAAAAGAGGAAATAATGAACACATAGAAACTCTTATAAATAGGTTAACTACTAATCACACATTTTTCTACAGAGAGGACAATCACTACAAATTTTTAAAGGAAGTTGTTTTGCCGGAGCATGAGTCTAAAAGCGTCACTAGAAATTTTAATATATGGAGTGCAGCCTGTTCGTCTGGAGAGGAGCCATATACTATTGCAATGGCAATAGATGATTACTTTGGTGCTAAAAAATCCTTATGGAACACAAGGATACTGGCTACAGATATATCGCAAAATGTTCTTAATAAAGCAAAGGAAGCAATTTATCAGGAGGAAAGCATAAAAGGTCTTCCTCCTACTTGGAAAACAAAATATCTTAAAAAATTAGATAATGGCAAATATGAAATCATCCCTCAGATAAAAAATGAGGTACAGTTTAAAACATTTAATTTAATGGAGCCTATACCAACTTTACAAATAAACAAATATAACTTGATATTTTGTAGAAATGTTATGATTTATTTTGATGTAAATACAAAAAATGATTTGATTAATAGACTTTATGATGCTCTTGTACCAGGAGGATATTTATTTATCGGTCATTCAGAGACTGTGCAAAGAGAAAAATCGAAATTTAACTATATTTGCCCAGCGATATATAGAAAATAATGCAAAAGAATTGCTATGTGACACTAATCTAAAAAAATTAGATTAGTGTCAAACGATAATTATTACTGAAAAAGAAGGGAAGATAATATAATGAGTTCACGAAAAATAAAAGTGCTGATAATTGATGATTCATTATTATTTAGAAATGTATTGAAGCAGGAACTTTCCAAAGATCCACATATAGACGTTGTCGGCATGGCAGTTGATCCTATAGATGCAGAAGATAAGATAAAAGTTTTAAAACCAGACATAATTACTTTAGATGTTGAGATGCCTAGAATGAATGGTATCACATTCCTAAAGAAGCTAATGAGAGAAAATCCAATAAAGGTCGTATTGGTAAGCTCATTGAATATAAGCGTTTTTGATGCCTTAGATGCTGGAGCTGTAGACTTTGTTAAAAAGCCTGATATGAGCAGTAAAAACGAGTTGACTAATTTCTATTTTGAACTAAGCGGCAAGATAAAAATTGCTCATATAGCCAAGTTGAAAATTAAAGCAACTGAAAGCTCTAGTGCAGGTATAGGTTTAGCTAGCTCAACTTCTGCTTCAAGCACTGCTGCTCAAACTACTACTGAAAAAACACCAACGCTTACTAATCTTAATCTTGGCTTTCTTTCTCCACAGCAGGTCATAGCAATAGGAGCATCAACTGGTGGGACAGAAGCAACGCTTGAGATACTGAAAAAATTGCCTAAGGAGGTGCCTGGGATTTTAGTTACTCAGCATATGCCTCCGGGATTTACTAAAATGTATGCTGACAGATTAAACAAATTATGTCAGATGGAAGTAAGAGAGGCAGTAAATGGAGACAGACTAACGGCAGGACTTGCTTTAGTAGCCCCTGGAGATAAGCAAATGCGTCTAGTTAAGGATGCAAAGGGCTATTTTGTACGTTGCTTAGGTGAAGAAAAGGTGAGTGGTCACTGCCCGTCAGTGGATGTACTATTTGAATCAGTATCGAAAGTAGCAGGAGCAAATGCTATAGGTATAATCCTAACAGGTATGGGCAAGGACGGAGCAGACGGACTTCTAAAGATGAGGACATCAGGAGCTTATACCATAGGACAGGATCAAGCAAGCTGTGTCGTTTACGGTATGCCAAAGGTAGCTTATGATATAGGAGGAGTACAAATTCAAAGCCCTATAACAGAAATAGCAAATATTTTAATAAAACAACTAAATAAAAAATAAATTGTGACGATATATATAGTAAGCGATGATATTATATCATCACAATAAAATATTGATACTAATTTTTGATAGCTTGATTGCATAGAATTTTACTTTACGAATAAAAAGAAAAAATATAAATTAGTATAAAATAAAAATTTAAAGTGTTTTACATATATATTTCGAAAAGGCACTCAGTAACGAAAGGAGAAAAATTATGTCAACAACATCAAGTATTTATGGTTCGGGTGTAAGCTCAAAGCGTGTAAATGGACTTATGTCAGGGCTAGATACAGACGAACTAGTAAAACAAATGTCATACGCAACTCAGACAAAAATAAATAAACAGTTTCAAGCACAGCAAAAGCTTGTTTATAAGCAGGACGCATTTAGAGACGTTATATCTAAATTGGTTAAATTCAGCGATAAATATTTTTCGGCAACTTCAAAGACTAACATATTAAGTCCAAGCTTTTTTAGAGCAAATACCGCTAAATCTTCATCAAGCAATGTAACGGTTTCTGGAGATACGGAAGCTTTAAAGAATTTCTCAATAGATGATGTTATAAGTGTTGCATCTACTGCTAGATTTACTTCTAATAAAGAAGTATCCAGTGGAGTAATAACAAGTGGTGATATTGATTCTACTAGCAAATTCAACGCATTAGCAGGGCAGGCTATAACTCTTAAAAGTGGAGAAAAGACGTATACATTAAAAATTGATGCAAATTTTGAGTTTAAAGATAGCGATCCACTTAAATCTGAGCTGGAACAAATTCAAGATGAACTTAATAGACAGATAAATAGCATAACAGCGCTTAAAAATGCTGGAGTTGAATACTCAATTGATGCTGGTAAATTAAAACTTAATCCTGGAACATTTGGTGAAGGAGTTTTAAAAGTATCATCTGTAGGGGATGAAATAAAAGAACGTTTAAATATCGAGGTAGATTCAGGAGGTTCTTCTGGTGAAGTTATAGATACATCAGCAGTAGCTTTTCTAAAAGATGTAAACTTAAAAGATATTTTAGCAAAAGGCCAAATGACTTTCGACTACAATGGTATCCAGAAAACTATAAGCTTTCCAGATGCAGCATCTCCTGAAGCAATAAATACAGCTGAGAAATTTAAGATATATTTACAAGGCAAGCTGGACACTATGTATGGTTCAGGAAAGATACAAGTTGGAACAGATGATAACAAATTAACATTCGAAACAACAGGAACAAACAATTTGTTTGGAATATCATCAATGAGTCAAGATATAAGCAAATATACCGGATTATCAGTTGGAAATTACAATCGTGTAAATAAAGATTTAGCCATATCTAAGGCTGGTCTGAAAGATTCGTTAAATTCAACAGAGACAAATGCAGACGGAAAAAAATTATATGAAATAACTATTAATGATACGAAATTTTCGTTTACAGAAGATTCAACACTGAATGATATAATAAAAGAAATAAATTCTTCTGATGCAGGCATAACTCTTACACATTCTGCAACAACGGATAAATTTACAGCTGTTTCAAAAGATACCGGAGCACATATGGACATTGTAATTTCTGATGATGTAGGAAATCTTGCTAATGTGCTTTTCGGACAAAAGGATGTTGCGGGTGGATATTCCGTAGAAAAAGGAACAGATACGGTTGTAAAAGTTACTAAAAATGGTGTAGAAGAAACCTTGACACGTAGTACAAGCAATATTAGCTTTGATGGCATTAATATAGGTCTTACAAATAAGGCTGTAGGCGAAAAAAACATCACCTTTACTGTAAGTGAAGAAACTGATAAAGTTGTTGAAAAGATGGCTCAGTTCGTTGAAGATTATAATGAAATTGTAACATACTTAGATGCAAAACTCAGTGAAAAATCGAATAGCAAATATCCGCCTCTTACAGACGAGCAAAGAAGAGAAATGTCTGAAAGTGAAATAAAGCTTTGGGATGAAAAAGCAAAAGAAGGTATGTTGTATCTTGACTCTGATATGAATGCCTTGCTATACTCTTGGAAAGAGTCAGTATCAGGCTTTGTAGAAGGCAATAGCATGCACATGTCGAGCATAGGTATAGCATCAGCATTTGGAGATTATTCTGGTAAATTGGTCTTTAATGAAGAAAAATTTAGAAATGCTTATGCAACAGATGCTGAAAAAATTGAAGAACTCTTTACAAAAAATTCTAAAAATGCAACGACAGAGCAAAAAGGCTTAGCCCAAAGGTTAAAAGATGTTACTTCAAGAAATGTAGGAGTAGTGGGTGAAAAGGGAATTCTTGTTGAGAGAGCAGGAACTAAAGGCACTTCAAGCGAAAAAGCTAACTTCTTATATGAAAGAATAAAAGAATATGATGATATGATTGCAAAGCTAAAAACTAAATTGGTAGCTGAACAGCAAAAATATTATGCGAAATTTACCGCATTAGAAAAAGCACTTGCTAATATGAACAGTCAAAGTTCATGGTTAAGTTCCCAATTTCAGTAAAATGCTTTTCTAATACAAACTAGTGTAAAATCAGTTGGAGTATAATACTCCAACTGATTAAAAATCAATTTTTCTTAGAATGAGGTAAACAAATGATTGATCCTTACAAAAATTATAAAAATATCTCTATCAACACCATGTCAAAAGGAGAGTTATTAGTCTTGCTCTTTGACAAACTTGTACAGAGACTGACCTTAGCAACTATTCTAAACAAGGATAATAAGATAGACGAAGCTAATATAAATCTGAACAAGTCAAGAGAAATATTTAATTATCTGCTTATAAGTCTTGACAATAATTATAAATTATCAAAGGATTTATCTGAGCTATATGCCTTTTTTAACGCCCAAATCATTAAGGCCACTGCTAAAAGAGATATGGATTTAATAGAACAAATCTTGCCAATGATTAGAGAATTAAGAGATACATGGGTTGAGGCAGAAAAATTATCAAAGCTGAATAAGTAGGTGGCAGAGTGATAGACTTATTAAATACTAAGCTTGAACTAATAAAAAAAATTGAAGAATTAACTTTTAATATATTAGAAATTCCATTAGAGGATGAAGAATTTGAGAATTCATTAAATAAGTACAATGAATTGATAGACAAAAGGCAAAATTTAATGAATGAGATAGATGATATTGATTATAAGATTAATAGCATAGATTTGCAACTGATTAGCTTTAATAGTGATTTTACAAAATCTAAAGATTTATTAGAAACTAATATAAAATTTATTTTAAAAAACATAATAGATATGGATAAGAAAATCAAGCTTAATACTGAAAAAGAACTTATACTGACCAAGAGAAAAATAAATGAGGCAGAGCAAAGACTTCAAACTTCTGACTTTGAACTTAATAAAGAAGATAAAAAGCCAATAGGATATTACTTAAATAAAAAAAGTTAAATTGACAGGACAATATGTTAGATTAAGATTCTAAGTATTGTTCTTTTTTATAGACAGAGCAGTAGAAAAGGTGGTATTTTTCAAAGGAAAGATTGGAGAAGATATGAACAGAAATATTTTTTATAAAAAAATATTAAAAATTTTTAAAAATTTGCTAAACTTTTACAAACTTCGACCGATATATATATTAAGCGAGTAAAATTGCTAAGAATTGTGTGGCAGGCGCCGCTACATAATTAAAATATATGGGAATGAATCCCGATTAAAAAATACATGGAGGTATTAAAATGAGAATACAACATAACGTTAACGCATTAAATTCACACAGAAATTTAACAATGAACACAGCTTCTATAGGTAAAAACTTAGAGAAATTATCATCAGGATACAAAATAAACAGAGCTGCTGATGATGCTGCAGGTTTAGCTATATCAGAAAAAATGAGAGCACAAATCAATGGTTTAGAGCAAGCTCAATCAAACGCTCAAGACGGTATATCATTGATTCAAACAGCAGAAGGTGCTTTAAATGAAACTCATGCTATATTACAAAGAATGAGAACATTGGCTGTACAAGCTTCAAACGGAACATATCAATCAGACGTTGACCGTGAGAACATTGATGAAGAGTTAAATGCTTTAAAGAGCGAAATAGACAGAATAGCTAGTTCAACTCACTACAATAAGAATGACCTACTTAACGGTAGCTTAACTATTACATTCCAAATTGGAGCAAACGGAGTTGCAGATCAACAAGTAACATTAGGAGTATCAAGCCAAAATGCTTCTGCATTAGGAGTTAGTGCTGTTGGTGTTAGTACAGTTGCAAGTGCAAATTCTGCTATAAGTTCAATAGATGCAGCAATAAACAGTGTATCAAAAACACGTTCTAAATTGGGAGCTCTTCAAAACAGATTAGAGCACACAATCAATAACTTGGGAGTAGCTTCTGAAAACTTAACAGCTGCTGAATCAAGAATAAGAGACGTTGACATGGCTAAAGAGATGATGACATTCACTAAGAATAACATCCTTACTCAAGCTTCTCAAGCAATGCTTGCACAAGCTAACATGCAACCACAAGGCGTATTACAATTATTACAATAATTATAGTATACTATATAAAAAAGCGAGGTCACCTCGCTTTTTTTATTGCTTTATCAATAATATCTAGTATTTATTATGAACTTCACATTTGTTATATAATAAAAAAATAAATGAGTGTGCCAATATGCAGGCACACCCATCACTAATTAATTGTTTTTTCTAATTCTTGAATTTCAATATCATTTGGATTTAGTGTTTTATATTCAGCTAATATGAGTTTAGCGTCATTGAAATTATTTTTATTAATTAGCTCTTTAATATTGTTCTTTATTGTAATAGCCAGAATTTCAAATTCAGATAACTCATTTGGAATATTGTTTTCTTCATTCTCTTCTAAACTTTCAGTTAATATCGAGATGAGATTTTTCATCGAATTATTTGCTGATAGTGCTTTTCTAAGCAGTTTTATATAATTGAGCTTAGAATTATTTGCTAAAGCTTCATTTGCTTTCATACAATAATAACCAAACTGAATGTTTTTAGGAACTAAATCTATATTTTCATCATTAAGGATGTTTTCATTATATGTATTTATTAGATAGATTTCGAAGTTTTTGAGATATTTTTTAAATGAATTTATAATTATTTCCTTATCATCAGCATCATTTAAAGTAATTGATACCTCATATATAGATTTTAACAAATATGCTTCGTACGGATTGTTAGATTCGTAAGTATATGATGAAATTGTATCTAAAAAGTCATCATACTGCCTGTTTATTACATCAAAGCAAGCTAACAGACAATCAAAATCTAATTTGCTTTTAAATAATTTTAATGGCATATTATATTTTAAAACATAATAAACAATATCAAAATAATGAATGTCAAATTTTTCAATTTCATTTAAAAATTCAGTTATTTGAGCTTTTACATCGTTACTTTTATCTTCATATACTTGTCTTATTTTCATATAAGTTATGTATGGGCTCTTTGATTTTATATCAAGCTTAGAAAGTAAGGATATAATTTTATGCTTTTCTTCAATGCGCTCATTTATGAAAGATTCAATGGATTTTTGTAAATTAGATTCAAATTCTTCATTTCTGTCAAGTTCAACTGTGTACAAATACTTGAGATCATCATAGTTGTTTTGAATTCTCATCACTTCTAAATAAAGTTTAAATAAAAAGTCTTGGCTCATTTTAAATTCACAGCTAAAAGCTAACATTTTTTTTATCAGTTCTTTAGCCTCTTCGCATCTTTC
Organism: Firmicutes bacterium UBA1535; assembly: GCA_002323775.1. Lineage (GTDB taxonomy): Bacteria > Bacillota > Clostridia > Tissierellales > Sedimentibacteraceae > UBA1535. Next base: position 29,035 of record DCPV01000190.1, read on the forward strand.
AAGTTTGAAATATGAATTTATAACATTTAGAGAAGCTAAATATAGCGAAAAATTATCGGCACAAATTAATGCTCTGTTATAAGCTTCACGTGTTGTGTGCTTCCCATCTGCATACTTATCAAAATGCTCTTTATATTTTATATAAGTTTCTACGCATTCTGCATATTTATTTAAAGAGTTGAATGCAAACAGCATATAATAATATACATCGGTATCCGATGCTAATATATCTGACTTGGATTTAAAATACAAATCAGCTTCATTTAAAACTTCCCAATGCTTATTCAAACCTGCATATGTTGCCATTAGATTAATAGATAGTGCGCAGTACATATTGTTATTGCCTTCTTTTATAGCAAGCTCTTTACCTATTTTATAATGTTTTAATGCTTCTTCTCTGTTTTTTAGTGTATCACGCATAGTGTATGATTCGCCAAGTTCTTTTCTTAACTTTGGATTATTAGGCATTGTTTCTAATTGTTTTAGTAACAAATCAATATTTCTTTTATGCTTAGCTTTCGCTTGTTTTTCACTAGCAAGTATATAACCATAATGATTAAATTTTGTCTTTGTCAAATTTTTTACAGGCAAAATAAAGGGTATTTGTTCATGAACAATACCTATGAACCTTGTTTCCTTTGTCAATTTTCTCATTCTAGGGATTAAAACAGATGAGCTTGAATTTCTCTCTTTATTTTTATAGTTCACAATATAATAACTTGCTGACATGTATTTTTTATATTTTTTTGATTTGAAAAATTCAATTATTTCATTTGAATTCTCAAGTATTTCATCGGCGTCAATAAACATATACCATTCACCTTTAGCATAGTCTATAGTAACATTTCTTGCTGCCGCAAAATCATTGCACCATTCAAAGTAATATACCTTATCAGTGTATCTCTTCGCTATCTCAACGGTTTTGTCTGTTGAACCTGTATCAACTATAATTAATTCGCTTTTTATATTCTCTAAAATAGGTTTTAGGGCTGTTAAGCATTCATCTAAATACTTTTCTTCATTTTTCACTATCATTCCTATAGAAAGTATCATAGTATCCTCCCAAAATATATAAAATTATTCTTTCTTTAATCTACAAAATATGCTATAATTATACTATAAATATACGTAAACATCAATATAAGAAAGTGAAATTTATACAAAATATGATATAAGTTAGGAGTGATTAAATATGTACTTTGAAATGTTACTTAATTCCTTAAATACATTTGAGCAATTAGTCGAATTAATTAATTCAAATAGCATAGATGAAATCGTTAATTGTGTTGCACAAGAGACTGATATACCTTTGGAGGAGCTTCTTAATCTGCCAATGGGAGGATATTCTAAGGGTAAAAAAAGTGGAGCATATTATTATGTTATGATTGATTTAAAGAAGAACATTAATCAATACATATGGTTATATAATAATTTGTGCGATGAACGTTCAAGAGATGTATTATTAAATCTTTTAAGATATAGGATACTTCCTAGTACTAAATATTTAGGTTTAGCTTATGATGATATTCCGCAATATTTTGATGCTGATATAGTAAAGTGCAGTGATGATGAAGTCTTTGTAGATTGTGGAGGTTTTACTGGTGATACGGCAGAAAGCTTTATTAATAATTTTGGTAAATATAAAAAGATTTATATTTATGAGCCTTCGCCAGAGAATGTCAAAACATGTGTAGAAAATACAAAGAATTATAGCAATATAGAAGTTAGGCAATTTGGAGTCGGTGATAAAATAGAAAAACTGAAATTTTCCAAATCTGGTTCGGCAAGCAGTGTCGTTAATAATTCGGCAGAAGAATATGATGAGATAAATATTACAACATTAGACAAGGATATTGAAGAAAAAGTTAGTTTTATAAAAATGGATATAGAGGGCTCTGAAATACAAGGAATAATAGGGGCTAAAAATCATATAAAAAATGATACGCCTAAACTTGCGATATGTGTATATCATATCGTCTCAGATATATGGGAAATACCTAAGCTGATATATGCGATAAATAAGAATTATAAATTTTATATAAGACATTATGAAAAAAGTGTAAATTGGGAAACAGTTATTTATGCTATTCCAAAAGATGATAATATACATATTAAGAGAACAAAAGATATAAATGGGGTATATGCTATTTCGGGGATACATGGAAACTGGTGCAACGATCAGCTTACAAAGGATTGTGGAATAATACCATATTTATTGCATAAAAGACACGGGTATGATTGCTATATGGTCGGTGAAAAAAATGGAGACTATCCATTTTTAGAGACTTATGTAAAAGGCTTAAAGATGAAGTTTATAGACAGCTGTGATCCTAATAACTTGTGCAATTATATAATAAATAACTATAAAGACATTGATGTATTAGTTCTTTATGGATTATATTTTACTTTTGTCGAAAGTTCCATTTTGTATAAAAAACTTAGACCAGATGGAAAAATTATATTGAATTTAGATGCAAGTTCACATTGGATGGATAGAGTTTTATTCAATTCCGATTGGTGTACTGGATTATTAAATAGTTGTGATATTATAGCAACATCATGCAAAAAATTGCAAAGACATCTAAATATTAAATGGCCATGTTGGAATATAGAGTATATGCCAAACGGGTTTTATAATTTTGCCAATTTAGATATTGATGTTGAATATAATAAAAAAGAAAACACTATTATTACTGTTGGAAGAATAGGTACTGACCAAAAGGCAAATCATGTACTTATGGAGACCTTTGCTTTGTTGTCAAAAAGGTTAAATGATTGGAAATTAAAACTAATTGGCAAGGTTGAAGATAGTTTTAAACCATACATAGAAGAATATTTCACTAAATATCCTCAACTAGTGGATAAAGTTATATTTACTGGATTTATAGCTGATAAGACAGTTTTGATGAATGAATATAGAAAGGCTAAAATTTTTGCTTTAACATCTATATTTGAAGGCTCACCTAATGTTGCTGCGGAAGCTCAGATAAATGGATGCTATATGGTAACAAGCAATATTGACGCTTCAAATGATATAACTAATAATGAAAAATGCGGCAAGATATTTTCGATTGGTGATGTTGAAAAACTATATGAAATTTTGTTGGAAGCATGTACAAATGAAGAGGAGTTAAAGACTGCATCGTATAATGCTATAGAATACGCAAAAACTTTTCTTGATTGGGATCAAAATATAGATAGATTGAATTACATGCTAAAAGAAGAAGTATAAATTAGGAGAAGATAATATGGGATATTTAAATGCAGCTGAAAATAAAATTTATTTTATTTCTGACAATGGTGAAAAAGTACTTTTATTAGACTTGTTGGATTTTTTATCTAATCGAAGCAATGTTCCTTTGCATTTTATTGGAGATAATAAATCGTACGAAATAATTCCAGATATAATAACAAATCTTATAAGTGAATATAATGAGGTCAAAGGTGGTAATGGTGACCCTACTGATAGCTCAATGATGCTGCTTGTGGCGATAATGATTATAAAGAGATTCATGTATAGATCTAAAAAAAGCAACATATTAGAAATTGGATGTACAGATGGAACTTTAAGCTATTTAATAGGTTTATTGATGAAATATTTTGAAAAAATTAATTTGCATTGTGTATCTGATGTTATTAGTAGCGATAGTCAATCTGATTGGTTGAATAAAATAATGAAATTAGATAATGCTGATAACATTTCTATTACCTATGCTAATTATGACAATATCAATTTAAAAGACTCATTCTATGATATAACAATTATAAATAGCAATGATTACTTTGAAGATCCTGAAAATTTAATAAGAAATTGTATAGATTTAACTAAAAAAGGTGGAATGTTATTGTGCATCGGAAAACATCAACCACTTCTTTGCAGTACATTCCAGGCTATAATTGATGATTGTGATACATATGAATTTAATGTTGATAATATAATATTTACAAAATTACTAGATGATAGAGACAAAATAGAGGGATTATCTATCTCAAATAAAAATAAACTTGGAGAAATCAAAGCAAGTTTTATTGGGTTAGAAAGTAAAGTTAATAAAATAGAGTGTTTAGATATTGATAATTTAGATAATATTATTTCTATTGTTAGTGAACTTCAAAAACAGGTACTAGAGATTTATGATAGTATGGACAATATTGATATAAAATTTGAGCTATCTGAACTTAAAGAAGTATTAATAAACTATAGAGTAGCAAAAAGTACAAGAGAGAAAGATTTTAATATATACTTAGATATTTGCAAGGAAAAATATTATAATGTTAAAATGATATGATGAAGTCATATGTAACAATGTAATTATTATTAGAATTTAATACTTGGAGAACAATATGAGAATAGAAACTAATGAAAATGAAATTTTTATTGATATGGGAGATTTTGAGAGGCCTGAACCTAAAGAAAATGTTAGAAAAAATAGGATGAGTTATTATAATAATATTTATGAATCTAACGAAATAAATATAGGGATATTTGTTTTAGGATATAATAGAGTAGATAAAACTAAAGAATGTATAGAAAGTATATTGAAGTATACAAGTGATATAAAATATGAATTGATATTAATAGATAATAATTCTACCGACGATACATATGAATATTTTAAGTCTGTTTCTTATGAGCATAAAAAAATAGTAAGATTAAGCAAGAATACAGGATTTGCATTTGTTTCACAGTTATATACTTCTGTATTTAAGGGTAAATACTATGTAATAGTTACTAATGATGTCATTGTAACACAAAACTGGCTATCAAATCTGATGAAATGTATAGAATCTGATGATTCTATAGGTATGGTTTCTCCAAAATCATCTAATGTTAGTAATCTACAGCAAGTAAGTTTAAATTTTAATAATCTTGACGAAATGCAAGCGGAAGCTAAAAAATTTAATATAAGTAATCCTCTAAAATGGGAGGAGAGAATTAGGCTTATTAATATAGTATCTGTTGTAAAAAAAGAGGTATTTGATTTAGTGGGTTTTACTGATATTGGTTTTTTTCATGATTTTAGCGAAGATGATTATTCTTTAAGAGTTAGGCGTGCTGGTTACAAGTTGATTTTATGCGGAGATACCTTTGTTCACCATAATCATGATTATTGGAACATGGAAAACAAAGATCCTGTTGAGTTTAACAAATCTTTAACGTCTGGAAGAAATAATTTTAAGGAGAAGTATTTTGATATTGATGCGTGGGACGATGTGCTTAATTTTGAAACTTTACCATTTAATATAGATACAATACCGTTGCAGGCTATTCCGAAAATTCTCGCAATTGATGTCAGATGCGGGACTCCTATATTACAACTTAGAAATTTGTTAAGAGAAAATAATTTATTATACTCTGAGTGTCACGCATTTACATCTAATGCAAAATACTACAACGATTTATTGTACGTGACTAATGGGAAAGTAAAATGTGATCGAATAGATTATTTGACGGAACATTATTCAATAAATAGTTTTGATTTTATAATTTTAGGAGAGGTTATAAATGATTACGCAAAGCCTATACAACTTTTACAAGAGCTTTTGCAATTTCTTAAACCAAATGGACAATTATTGATGAAGCTTCAAAATATTTTTGATTTTAAGATGCTTTTGCATATGATGGGACAAGCACAAGATGTTGACAGCAATATGCCTATTGTTATTTCAATAGAAAGTATTTTATCTTGTTTAGAGCTTATGAAAGTGAAAAATGTGAAATTGTCAGCTACTCAATATAACATGGATGAAAATTATATCAAATTTTTTGAGGATGTTGTTAGAAATACAAATCTCACTGAGTTAGTCGGTGAGACAGCAAAAGGATTAACTATAAAAGAATATGTGATTTGTATTACCAAATAGATTATATTTTTATTAGGAGGAGATAACTAATGAGTAATACAGTTTTTTCTATAGTAAAAAGTTGGGCAACAAAAGAAGGAAATGTAAATGGAAAAAGTGACATATTAAAATGGATAGAAAATTTAAATAGTACTGTAAAGGTGAGTATTATAAAAAATAAGCTGGAAGATAGCGAATACTGGTATTATGAAAAAGATGAGGGCTCAATAGTAAATAAGAATAGAAGTTTTTTTAGTATAAGAGGATTGCAAAAAAAAGATGCTTGTAAAATTATTGATGAACATCCTATAATAATTCAAAATGAAATTGGATATTTGGGTTTAATATGCAAAGAAATAGATGGAGTCATAAACTTTTTGATGCAGGCAAAAATTGAGCCGGGAAATATTAATAAAATTCAAATTTCACCTACTATCCAAGCCACAAAAAGTAATTTTACTCAAAAACATGGTGGAAATAAACCATTATATTTTGATTATTTTATAGATGCTTCAAGTTATGAGGTAGTTGTTGACCAAATACAATCAGAGCAGTCTTCAAGGTTTTATAAAAAGAGAAATCGTAATATAATAATCAGAGTTGATGATGATATAGAAGTTTTACCAAATTATAAATGGATGACATTAGGACAAATAAAAGAATTAATGAAAATTGATAATTTAGTCAACATGGATACAAGAACGGTGATATCATGTATCCCATTTAGCAATAATACTATTTCCATAGATGAAATTGAAGAATTAGAAAAATTATTTGATGATAAAGAACTATTTAAATCTATATTTTATGGAGAACAAAGAAATGTGCTACCCACTATATACCAGTACATTAATAATTATAAAATGTTTGATGAGAGCAATATAAAGTTAGTTGACATTTATTCTTTGAATGATTGGTATATGAAAGATGGGGAATATATTTGTAAAAATAATTATCCATTTAAAATAGTATTTTGTGATATAGAAATCGAAGGACGAGAAGTAAGGAATTGGACACAGCCTTTATTTGAAGCTACTGGCATATCAACCTTTGGATTAATCATGTATAATGATAATGGCATAAAAAAATTTATTATTAAAGCCGTAAGTGAAAATGGATGTTTTGATAAAATTGAATTAGGGCCAAGCGTCCAAAATGAAGCTGGACATGAAATTAAGTTTAATGAAATAGATAAGTTATTTTATAGTAATTTGGAAAATAATAGACATATAGTATATGATTGTTTGCTTTCAGAAGAAGGCGGAAGATTTTATCACGAACAAAATAGGAATGTAATAATGCAAATACCAAAAACAGATTTGATTAATTTACCTACTGGATATTTTGCTGTTGACTATAAAACTTTAAATAATTTAGTTCAAATAAATAACTGTTTAAATATTCAGCTTAGAAATTTATTATCATTATTGGAGGCTTAATGTGACGAAAATTAGATTAGGAATAGTCGGAACCGCGGAAATTGCTTTTAGAAGATTTTTACCAGCATTAATTAAAAATGATAATTTTGAATATATAGGAGTTGCTTCAAGAGATATAGAAAAAACTAAAAAATTT
>DCPV01000188.1:0-451 GCA_002323775.1 Firmicutes bacterium UBA1535
AAGATTAGACTTTTAAGAAGCGATATAGTTATACATGAAGGCGATATCACTTCATTAAAGAGATTTAAGGATGATGCTTCTGAGTTGAAAACAGGCTTTGAAGGTGGAGTTGGAATTGAAAAATACAACGACATCAAAGAGGGCGATATAATCGAAGCATATATCATGGAGGAAATAAAAAGATAATGTCTATTAAGAGAAACAATAGATTAACAGGTGAATTTAAAAAATTAATTTCTGAAATTATAAAAAGAGATGTTAAAGACCCTCGTATTTCAGATATGATGAGTATTACTGATGTAACTATTACTGAAGATTTAAAAACTGCTAAAGTTTATGTTTCAGTACTTGGAGATAGTGCTCCAACCATAGACGCATTAAATAGAGCAAAAGGCTTTATAAGAAAAGAGCTTAATAGAAAGATAAAAATAAGAACAATTCCGGAATTGTT
>DCPV01000188.1:581-3192 GCA_002323775.1 Firmicutes bacterium UBA1535
GAACAATTCCGGAATTGTTCTTTGAGAAAGACTTTTCTATTGAAAGAGGCGTTTATATGAATAAATTAATCAATGAAGTTATTAGTAAAGATAATCAAGGAGTAAGTGTAAATGATGAATCAAATGAATCAGAAGATGAAGAATAATATTAAAGAGTTTTTTAATGAAATTAATAATTCTGATAAAATTTGTGTGATAGGTCACATCGCTCCTGATGGAGATTGTATAGGGTCTGTTATGGCCCTATACGAATTTTTAAAAACTGAATTTGATAAAGATATTCGTTTTGGTTTTGATGGTAAAATCCCATATAATTTTAAAAGCTATGTTGATGAGAAACTGATATTAACAGATTTTGAGGATAAAAAATTTGATTTATTAGTTGTTTTGGATTGCGGTGATGAGGAAAGACTTGGCAAATACAAAAGTCTTATTCCTAATTCAAAAAAGATTATTTGTGTAGACCATCACAAAACAAATACTGAATTTGCTGATATAAATATAGTTGATCCTACGATAAGCTCAACTGGAGAATTGCTATTTCATATGTTGAAATTTGGAAATAAACAAATTAGTTTGAAAATGGCAGAGTATATTTATACAGCTATTATAACTGACACAGGAAATTTTTCTTATTCTTCTACAAGCAGTACTACACATAGGGTTGCTTCAGAACTTATTGATATTGGTGTTGATGTTGCTAAAATTGACAATCAAATATACAATTCAAAGCCTGTAAGCACTGTTAAGGCTTATATAGAATGTATTTCAAATATAAATTTTTATTATAATAACAAGCTTGGTATTGCAAAGATATCAGATGAAATTGTCAAAAGAAATAATGCTAATATCAATGACATAGAAGGTATTGTTGAATTTATAAGAGAAATAAATGAAGTAGAGATATCCTGTGTTTTGAAAGAATATAATCCGGCACTTACAAAGGTGAGTTTGCGTTCAAAAAATGATATTGATGTATCGGAAATATCTAAAAAATTTGAAGGTGGCGGACATGCAAAGGCGGCAGGTTTCCAAATTAATGGAAGCTTAAAAGAATCAGAAGCTATATTAGTAAAAGAATTAGAAGTATATTTAAACAAATGATTTACATAATATAAATTATGCAAATCATTTGTTTAAAAATTTTTAATTGTGATACACATAAAAGAAAGTTGATATTTATAATGAATGGTATATTAAACATTTTAAAGCCAACAGGTATGAGCTCTCATGATGTTGTTAGCTTTGTGAGAAAATCTATAGGTATAAAAAAGGTAGGACATGCCGGCACTCTTGATCCAAATGTAGCTGGTGTATTGCCTATATGTGTTGGTAAAGCAACTAAATTTAGTGATATATTGATAAATGGAGACAAAGAATATATCTGTGAGATAAAGTTTGGACAAAGCACCGACACTCAAGATATGTATGGTAATGTGGTCGAAGAATTAAAAGACTTTGAGTTTAACGAACAAGAAGCAATTAAAGTTATTAATTCATTTAGGGGCACTATTTTTCAGATACCTCCTGCTTATTCGGCTGTTAAATTCAATGGAAAAAAGCTGTATGAATATGCAAGACAGGATATAATAATAGAAAAAGAAGCAAGACAGGCAGAAATCAAAAGCCTAGAGATATTGAAAATTAACAATCCAAATGTTCTTATTAAGGTTAAATGTTCAAAAGGGACATATATGAGAACTCTGTGCCATGATATAGGAATAAAGCTTGGTATACCAGCACATATGGGGATTCTGATAAGGACTGAGGCTAAGGGTCTGAAAATTGAAAATTCTCTTAGTTTAGAGGATTTAAGTTTCTTTGCACAGATGAATAGGATAGCGAATTGCATGATTTCTGTGGATGATATTGTTCCAATGGAAAAAATTATTGTAAATGAAAAATACTATGATAAACTTATAGTTGGAAATGAAGTATATTGTAAAACAAGTGCTGATTTATCAGATGGTTTTTACGTATATTGCAAAGATATGCTTATAGGAATAGGTCATGTAGTGGATGAAAAGCATATAAAGATAAATAAAATGCTTATATAAGTTCAATATTTTAACGAAAACGAAGATTTAAGGTAGAAAACCATTTACCATAACAGAGGTATAAAATGACAAATTATAAAAATTCTTGCATAGCTATTGGTAATTTTGACGGAGTACATAAAGGACATGACCTTTTAATAAAAGAAATGATAGAAATAAGCAAGCAAAACAAGCTAAACAGTATGATTTTAACTTTCAAATTTTCTGATAACTCTATGAGAAAAAGTCCTGCTAATATGAAATATATCATGAATTTTGAAAATAAAATGACTATGTTAAAATCATACAATACAGCTAATGTGTGCTATTTAGATATAGATAGTGAAATAGCAAAGTATTCATCTGAGATGTTTATAAAAGATATTTTGATTGATAAATACGACATGAAACATATAGTGGTAGGGTTTAATTTTAGATTTGGGCAATATGCTTTAGGAAATGTCAACACATTAAAAAAGTTTTCTTCAATTTACAATTATAATGTAAGTGTTTTACCTAGAATAAGGACAAAAAATGATTTGGATATAAGCAGCACTATAATTAAGATCGGAAGA
>DCPV01000187.1:0-5415 GCA_002323775.1 Firmicutes bacterium UBA1535
TCCACAACCTTAGAATCAGCGGCAATAAATATCGGCTGAATATATGCTAATATATTATTTTCTTTAATTTTTTCAAGAGCTTCCTCTGATGTTATTTGACAATGAACTATCCCGTGTCGCACTCTAATATCAGGATATTTTTTCATAGCCTTCTCGAAGCTTTTTATCGACATATCTATAGTTTTATCTCCAATAGCATGTATTGCTACGGAAACGGCATTTTTATGAGATAAATCAACTATATTATCAAGCTCCTCCTGTGAAAACAATGCTATTCCTGTTTCTGAAGTGTTTTCGTATGGCTCATTCATAGCTGCTGTCTGTCCTCCCAAAGAACCATCACCTAATAGTTTTATTGAGCCTAGATTAAAATTTTCATTTCCTTGATATTTGTCAAAGCCTAGCTCAAAATATTCTTTTGCCTCGTCATAGCTTGTTATTCTGCTCTGGATGTATATACGAAGCTTTAGTCTCTTTTCCATATCAAGCTCCTTATATATATCAAGCATTTCAATTCCGCCGTTATTTTTACCTAAATCATCAGTATGTACTCCTGTAATTCCATATGAGGCTAGTTTCTCAACAGCCTTTAATACATATGCTTTTTTGTCCGCTCTTGTAAACTTTGGCATATAATCATTAAGAAGATTAATAGCATTTTCTCTCAAAATCCCAGTTGTGTCATTATCTGCTACATCAATCTCTCCACCATCAATCCTAGTGTCTTTTGTTATACCTGCTATTTCTAAAAGCTTTGAATTGCATACTGCTATATGGAGGCAGGCTCTTTTGAAAAATATAGGGATATCCTTTGAAATTTTATCCAAGTCATGCTTTGTCGGCATGACTTTAGAAGCAAAATTTTCTTGATTCCAAGCAAAGCCTGTCAGGCATTTCAGACTATTGTTCTCATTTATAAATTTTTTAGATAGCTCTATAATCTCATCTATGGATTTACAAGCTGAAAGATCTATTTCATCAAGACTTTTACCATATGCAAGCAAATGTATATGACTGTCTATAAGCCCCGGGATAACAGTTTTTTTATTTAAGTCTACTATTCCTGCTGCGACATTTTCATATCTTTGAACCTGTTCATTAGTTCCGATAAATTTAATTTTTCCATTTTCTACATACATTGCTTGAGCAAAGCTATTGTCCTTGTCTGCTGTGTAGATATTGCCATTATAATATATCCTGTTTGTCATTTTTACACTCCTATAAATCTATTTTTTTCCAACCATTATTAGTTAAATACACAAGATTTTCTAAGTTTAATTCCTTGCAAAGTGTATACATCTCATCAAACATACAAGTTATATTTTCAGCTGAATGAGCATCTGAATTAACTGTCACCGGAATTTTTCTAAGCCTTATCTCCTCTAAAATCCATATTGATGGATATTGTTCAGTCACATATCCCCTTGCCATACCACCAGTATTTATTTCTATTACAGTATCTGTATTTTTTACTGTATCAAGAAATCCGCATACTGCTTCTTTGTACCAAGAGGCATTTTCATTAAAAAGAGCGTTGTTTTTATTATTTTTCTTTACTAAATCCATATGACCTACTAAAGTAGGCTTATACTTTTCAACCATTTTAGATAAATGATGATAATAGTCACCTACTGCTTTTTTAATATCTCCACCATATGATGCTTTTATACCCTCTAACACATAATCATAAGGTCCATCTACAGCCCAACGTTTACCATCGTCAAATCTACCAAGATAGTGAATTGAGCCAATGAAATAGTCCAATTTCTCAAATAAGCTTTTATCTATATGTTCAAATTCGGTATCTATAAAATAATCTAATTCCATGCCTAGCAAAACTTCAATCTTATCACTGTATTTTTCTTTTAAAGCCTTTATCTCATCAATATAAGTATCAACCTTATCTTTGCCAACAGACCATTTAGCTTCAAAAGGCAAGGGACCATGTGTTGATATGCCTATAGTTTTCATACCCTTAGCTATTGCTGTTAAAACCATTTCTTCTGCCGTGTTATTACCATCACAATAGTTAGTATGTGAATGTATAGTTGAGTAATACATAATTAAATTTTCCTCCAAAAGTATAAAAGTGTATTTTAAAATTAATCTCTGATATAAATTATATAACATATGCTAAAAATAGTAAAGCTTTCACTTTTAATAATTTCCTGCGTATAATAAAAGAGTAAACGGTGTTCACTCTATGGAAGAATCTTTCCGATTCTTCATTTAATAAGTATTGAGTCAAGGGGGTAAGAATGAGTATATTTTATAATTTTGATAACATGTATAACAATCGAAAAAGCATTGTAACAAACAATAATAAAAATATAGCTGAAAGCAAGACTTGTATAAAAGAAGATATAAGTTTAAACTGTATCTCTAAAAAAGCAGTTGATGATACATCAGATGATAAATATAAGTTAGACAAGAATATTGCACTATTTGATTACAGTGCTAAAGCTTCGTCAAGCTATCTTACAAAGCAGAGCTGTTCAAATGTCGATTGCTTTGCAGGCTTAACAAATCAAGAAGTGCCAAATAATTGCATGGACTACAATGGCTGTTTACAATATTTTAATACCATGCCAATAATGAACTGCATAGATAATGTCCCAACTGCTTCTTTCTTAATATTAGATGAAGTATAATTATATAAGCCTAAGTCTTAAAAAATAAGCAAAAAATCTAAAAATATTATCTGCTCAAAAACATTAAACAAAAGCCTCCCTCACAGCCAATTTTAATATTGACAATGAGGGAGGCTTTTAATTTTATATAATTACTCTTGTACTGGTGCTTCTACAGGACATACACTAGCACATGCTCCACAATCTATGCAAGCATTAGCATCTATTTCATATCTATCATCACCCTTGCTGATTGCTCCTACTGGACATTCAGGTTCACAAGCTCCGCAAGATATACAAGCATCTGTTATTTTATAAGCCATTAAATTTCACCTCCCTAATTTTCTATAACCATTCTACCACTAAAGTAAGAATTTTTAAAGTCTTTTTTTAATTTTGTTAATAATTTTTTTATACTCATTTATTCTAATATTTATACATTTAATCTTCTAGTTCTTTAAGCATTGCAAGGTCAACTTCTTCCGCCTGTAAATTCTTAACTGCTGCTTCTATAACAAACAGCTTAGAGCCTTCTAGCTCGTCCATTTCTTCCGTTCCGTCTTCCTTTTGGAATCTCACTCTTGCAGTTTTGAACAGTGGATTTATATCTATAACAATACCCTTTCTTTTAGTGCCTTTTTCTCCTACCTTATCTCCTACTTCCGGCAATTCCTTCATATTCTCCTCATATACCTTATGCTCATAATTTAGGCAGCACATCAGTCTTGAGCAGATACCTGAAATTTTGCTTGGATTTAGAGATAATTTTTGTTCCTTAGCCATTTTTATCGAAACTGGGTAAAATTCGCCTAAATGGGATGAACAGCACATAGGTCTTCCGCAAGGTCCTAAACCGCCAAGCATTTTAGCCTCGTCTCTAACTCCGATTTGTCTAAGCTCTATTCTTGTTCTGAATACTGAAGCTAAGTCTTTGACAAGCTCTCTGAAATCGACTCTACCCTCGGATGTAAAATAAAATATAACCTTGTTATTATCAAATGTATATTCAATATCTACTAGCTTCATGCTAAGATTGTGTTCTTCTATCTTTTTTAAGCATGTTTCAAATGCTTCTTTTTCTTTTACTCTGTTTTCTTCGTTCTTTAATTTATCTTCGTTAGTCGCTATTCTTAAAACCTTTCTTAAAGGTGTCACTATTTCATCATCATTTATAAATTTAGGTCCTGAAACAACTTCTCCAAATTCTATACCACGTATAGTTTCAACAATTACGCTGTCTCCCTTTTTTATCCATTTTTTGTCAGGATCAAAGAAATATATCTTACCTGCCGGCTTAAATCTAACCCCAACAACCTTTATCATTTCTGTACTTGTAGGCTTGCTTTTGCAAGAATTACAAGAACCGCAAGAATCGCAAACGCTACAAGAACCACATGCGCCGCAAGAGCCACAACTGCAATTCTTCTCAAGAGAGCTTGTAGAGTTTAAGTCTTCATTTGTAGGCTCGGGAATTATTCTCTCGTTATTCATCATTTATTTATGCCTATGCACCTCGCAATAAATCCAGTCTTCCATCTGTAGGAGGGACTAAATATTTATCCATTTGCTTGGTGCTAATCCTTTCTTTATTTTTACTTTCTTTCAAGCTTATCCTTATTTCTAAAGTCTGTATGCTAATTTGCATTTTATCCGGAGATTAGCATAAGCATATTGTCTATTATAAGTTTATAATTTACATTGCTTTTCATATCATATTTAACATTTTGTAAATATTTTATAAGCTCATCAATTTTCTGTCTTTCAAGTGACTTGGCATGCTTTTCTAATAAGTCAACAAAATCTATATTTATTATCAAATCATCAATTTCGTGCTTCTTAAAATATACATCTCTAAGCCAAATCATCAGTATTTCTGTTATTTCATCTATTTTATCTTTGTTGTCTTCAAAGTATGTTTCATATTCAAATATCGCATTTTTATCATGAATTAAAATTCTATCAAAAATTTTAATAATTTCTTCTCTACGTTTTAATATATCATTTTGATTAGTTGCTATTTTTTCAGCATTGTATAGAACACCTTGCGAGTAATAGGCTATAAGCCTAGCTGTTTTAAGGTCTAAATTAAATTTATTCTTAATATAATTTATTATTTGCTCATTATTAATTTTTTCAAATTTAATAATCTGACATCTGGAAACTATGGTCGGAATTAAAAGATTGCAGTTTTGCGTAAGGAGTATTATGGTTGTGTTTCCGGCAGGTTCTTCTAATGTTTTTAAAAATGTATTGGCTGCCTGCATTGTCATATCTTCGCTATTGTTTATAATATAAATCTTTCTGTCACTTTCATAGGGCTTTTGGTATACTGATACTATCAAATCATCAATAGCTTCTCTTTTAATACTTTTATCCTCTGAGGATATAATATGCAAATCAGGATGATTCATAGAATTTATCTTTATGCAGGAGCTGCATATATTACATGGTTCTTTGTCAAAGTCTCTGCACAATAGTGATTTTGCAAAGAAAACAGCCATATTGAGCTTTCCTATACCCTTAGCTCCCTCAAAAATATACCCATGGGAAATATTTTTGTCTTTTATAGATTTCTTCAAATATTCTTTTATAGCTTCCTGATTTTTAGAAAGTATATCATCCTGACCTGCAATTTCGCTAAAAAGCATAATTTTTCACATTCCTTTTTGGCTTATATTTTTTCAAACCTATCAACACCAGTTACAAAAATAACTGCTCCACCAACCGTTACCTCAATTGTGTTAGGGAAATAACCTCCTACACCATTAAACGTATTTGGCGGCAT
>DCPV01000187.1:5632-9706 GCA_002323775.1 Firmicutes bacterium UBA1535
GCATAGCTGCTGTAATTTTTTTCTTTGTCTTACAAATATTTTTGATGACTTCAATAACATCGTCAACCTTTTCCTCATCTACCCCAATTAACAAGGTAGTATTGCCAGAACTTAAAAATCCACCTGTTGATGCTAGTTTTGTTGAAGAAAAACCATTTTCTCTTAATGATGATATAAGCTTATTTACATCCTCATTTTGTACTATTACAATGATAAGTTTCATGTTTAAATCCTCCTTTTTTTAATTTAAAATTAATATTATCTTAAAGAATTCATATTTGAATTCCATATAATATTCACTATACAAACATTATAAATTATTTATAATGTTTTTTATGTCAGAAAATAATTCTTCAACGCTTTTATCAGCGTTTATTGAAATAATTTCATCGTATACTTTGCTAATCTCTTTATAACCCTCATAGACCTTTTTATGGAAGTCTAGCTTCTCATTTTCTAGTCTGTCGCCATTTCCAGTAGATAATTTTCTGTCTAACGCTTTCTCAGGGTTAATATCAAAGAACAAAACCAAATCAGGTTCTAGTCCATCAATTGCAAAATCGTTAATTTCTTTGACTCTTTGTATACCTAAATTTCTAGCAATTCCTTGATATACAATGCTGGAATAGACATATCTCTCGCTTATGACTACCTTTCCTTTTTCAAGATTAGGCTTAATAAATTCTGATACAAGCTGAGCACGTGATGCTGCATACAGCAAAGCTTCTGTCATATATGCCATCTCAGTATTGTTATTATCTAGTATTATATCCCGAATTTGTTCACTTATTTTGGTGCCGCCGGGTTCTCTTGTAAATACAATTTCCCTTCCAGCATCTTGATAATACTGCGCTATCATTTTTGCCATTGTACTTTTACCAGAGCCATCAGGTCCTTCAAGCACTATAAACAGTCCTTTCATCATAAGCCTCATTCCTTTTTATAATTATAACACATATTGCCGTTAATATGAAAACAATTTTTAATTTATTGGGCGGAGTTAATCTCCGCCCCAAAATTATTTTACAACTCTTAACATATTATTAGCATCAATTCCATTTACATTAATACCATTTGCCAATATTGATTTTGCATACTCTATAGTTTCTTCTTTAATAATTTCTCCCGGACATATAAGTGGAATTCCCGGAGGATATGGAATTATAAAGTCTGCTGATATTCTTCCAAATGAGTCATCAGCTAAAACCAGCTCACTTTCAGAATAGAATGCGTTCTTCATAGATATTTCCTGCGTCAAACGTGGGAATTCTTCTATGAAAACTCTGCTGCTTCCCTTATTTTCATTTTTAGCATCTAGGTATATTTCTTTAACGCTATCAAATAATCTTGCTATATCTTCTGGCTCATCAGCAGCTGTTATATATCCGACTGTATACATAAGGTCAGACATTTCCATTTGAATCTTATACTTTTCTCTTAATATAATCTCCAATTCTTTACCATTGATTCCAACATCATTCAAGCTTATAACAGCTCTTGTCTCATCAAAGGCATGGCTACCATTTTCTTTTAAGAAATCATCAGTTAAGACATTTACTCCTAATTCTCTTAGTTCCTTTGTCTTAGTTCTGAACATTTCAATATTTTTACATAATCTTTCTTCGCCGTATTTATCCATATATTCCACAGCTCTTTGTGTAGAAGCCATCAATATATATGAAGGACTCGTAGTTTGAAGCATTCTTAACATTCTGCTTACTTTCTCTGTATCAACTCTATCACTGCATACATGCAAAATAGAGCTTTGTGTCATAGCAGGTAAAGTCTTGTGCGTACTCTGAGCTACTATATCAGCACCTGATCTCTCTGCTGCTGGTGGAAGCTTGCTACAGAAGTTTAAGTGACTTCCGTGTGCCTCGTCTATCATGAGAATTTTCCCATACTTGTGCACTATTTCAGCTGCTTTTTTAATATCGAAGCATACACCATAAAATGTAGGATATGTCAAAACAACTAATTTTATTTTCGGATAATCAATAAGCATTTGCTCTAATTTTTCCAAGCTAACGCTGAAATTAAGACCATGCTCTCTGTTAAATTCTGGGTATAGATATTCAACTTTCAAGCCGCCTAATATAACTGCGTTGTATACTGACTTATGGCAATCCCTTTGAACCAGTATAAAATCTCCAGGACTTGTACACGCCATAATTGATGAAATAACTCCACAAGAAGTACCATTTACAACAATATACGATTTTTTAGCACCGTATGATTTTCCAATACTCTCCAAAGTATTTTTTATCATTCCTGTGGGGAAATGTAGGTTGTCCGTTCCAATTGTTTCGGTGATATCATAATCATGTAAATTCTCACCTATCTCTTTTAAAATGTTTGGTTTGTTTTTGTGACCGGGCATATGGAAACTAGTTTGTACCTCTTGTCTAAACTTTTTGATTCCATCAATTAATTCAATTTTTTCAATGCTCATAGTGCTTGTTTCCTAATTATTCCTTTCTGATATTCTTCTTTTTTAGGTTTAAAACAAATCTATATTTTTATTACTTGTTTTACTCAAAATAATAGCCTGTGCAATAAAGACTGTATAAGAACAATACATTTTCCATTATACTGCAAATCTTTATTTATGATATGCTCTATCTTTATTTTTCTTGAAGATATTAATTGGATTATTACGCTTTTGAATTCTTCTTTTCTTGGCAATATTGTTGCTTGTATACACAGTTTCAACATACAATACTACCATTAAAGCAATAATTAAAATCATAATAAACACTATTATCATTATTTCAATAATCATTTTACCCTCTATCTACGACTTTAAGTCTTTACAAATAATAAGTATATTATATAACAGTGAGCCTACGTTGTCTATCAAAAATTTACTGTATTTTCAAATATTTTTTCAAACAATATTTTTAATAATATTAAACAGCATTTTTAATACTATTTGTTAGAATTACAACAAAATTTTTAATAAAGTATTTATCTGCCAGAAATTATAGTTAAGTTCATCAAAGCATTTTCAAGCTCGATTAATCTATTGTTTATATCGTTGTATTTTTCAACATTTACTTTGTCATTTAGGCTGCCCTGTGTCAAATTCAGAGCATTATTGAACAATTTCTTAACAGATTCTATGTCCTTAAGTAAATTATCAATTTTTTCAGCACCTGCAGCTTGTATAGCGTCTGGAAATTCTTGTATATACCTATTAAGCTCCATCACTGAAAATTTATTTTTATCTAATTCATAAATCTGTGCAAAATATGGTACTATACAGTCAATTGAAAACTCGGCTTCAATAGTTTTAGCAAATTCAGCTTTAGCATCAGCTTCTCCATGAACTATAAATATTTTTTTAGGCTTCTTTGTGAAACCTCTTACCCATTTTAATAGTCCGTTTTTATCAGCATGTCCGGAAAAACCTTCTAAATCAAATATCTGTGCTGAAATATTAATTTCTTCACCGAATATTTTAACAAGCTTTTCTCCGTCCCTTATTCTTCTTCCAAGTGTATTTTCTGCCTGATATCCAACAAAAACTATGCTTGATTCTTTTCTCCATAGATTATGCTTTAAATGGTGCTTTATTCTGCCTGCCTCACACATACCGCTAGCTGAAATTATAATTTTAGGAGTTTTATCTTCATTTAGAAGTTTAGATTCTATTGGAGATTGAACGAATTTCAAATTTTCAAAATGAAGTGGATTATCTCCGGATAAAACCAGCTTTCTAGTTTCCTCGTCAAAAACCTGAGAGTTCGATTCAAAAATTTCAGTGCTTTTAGTCGCCAATGGACTGTCTATATACACTGGAATTTTCCTTAACTCCTCTGCATGCTTACTAGGATAATCATAGTATCTATTTAGCTCATAGATTATTTCCTGAGTACGTCCGACAGCAAAGGCTGGGATGATAACATTTCCCCCTTGTCTTGTAGTATTTATTATTATATCTATAAGCTTGTCCATCCTAGATTCAGTATCTTGGTGCAGTCTATTTCCATATGTAGATTCCATAATAACATAATCCGCTTCTTCAATATAGCTTGGATTATTTAATAGAGGTCTGTTTTCTACGCCTAAATC
>DCPV01000032.1 GCA_002323775.1 Firmicutes bacterium UBA1535
GTCGGAGGAATGAATGTGTGGGCAATACCTAAGCCTGCTACAAGTGCACTTATGTAAAGTGCTATTTGTTTATTTGTTTTCCTTGCAAGAGCTTTTGCTATAGGCATTAAAACTACAAAGCCTACATCGTAAAAAACAGGAATTGAAACTATAAAGCCCGTTAATCCCATTGCCTTATCTGTTCTTTTTTCACCAAACAGATTTATAACTCCTCTTGCTATTGACTGAACTCCGCCTGTGTCAGCTACTAACTGACCTAAAATAACACCAAAGCCTACACTTATACCTATTCCCTGCATTGTTCCGCCAAAGCCTGCAACTATTGATGTTACAGTTTGAACACCACCTAAACTTGAAGCAATACCCATGTAAAGCGCTCCTACGAACATTGAAATAACCGGATTTTGCTTCGCCTTTAAAATCATAACTAAGATAATTGCTATTGTCACTACCAGGTTGATAATTAAAACTGTTGTTGATGCCATAATTTTTCTCCTTTTCTCTATTTTGATTTCTTGTAATAGGGGGTAGACTGCCAAGCAGATAGGTGACTTCTTGTATTTAATGCAAAAACGTTGCTTAACAGTCTGATATATGAAGCTTTTATTATTTACCCGCTGAAACTACTGCGCCATAGCTTGCAGATTTAACCAAAGCGGCATATCTTGTTAAATAACCTTTTTTAATTTTTGGCTCAAGAACTTTAAAATCCTTTCTACGCTTGTCTAATTCTTCATCACTAAGTTTAACCTCTAATTTTCTGTTCGGAATGTCTATGCTTATTATGTCGCCGTCTTTAACCAAGGCTATATTGCCTCCTTCAGCTGCTTCCGGAGAAACATGACCTATAGAAGCTCCCCTTGTAGCACCTGAAAATCTTCCATCAGTAATTAAAGCACATACCTTATCAAGACCTGCTCCGGCAATTGCCGATGTAGGAGTTAACATTTCTCTCATTCCGGGACCTCCCTTAGGGCCCTCATATCTGACGATTACAACATCTCCGGCTACAATTTTTCCTTCTAAGATTGCTTCAACTGCATCTTCTTCCTTATCAAATACCTTTGCAGGTCCAGTGTGTACCATCATTTCAGGAGCAACTGCCGATTGCTTAACTATAGCTCCGTCAACTGCAAGATTTCCTTTTAATACAGCAAGTCCACCTTCAGGATAATAAGGCTTTTCTAATGGTCTTACAACCTCAGTATTTTTACATACTGCATCCTTGATGTTTTCTCTCATTGTTTTTCCGGTAACCGTAATAACATCCAAATCAACTATATCCAGTTTTCCTACTTCCTTTATAACTGTCTGCAAGCCGCCGGCATCATATAAATCTTGCAAATGGTATTTTCCTCCTGGAGAGAAACTGCAAAGCTTAGGAGCAATTTTACTAATCTTATCAAAATCGTCAACTGTAAGCTCTATACCTATTTCATGAGCTATTGCTATCAAGTGAAGAACTGTATTGCTCGAGCCTCCTATTGCATTATCAACTGCTATAGCATTGATAAACGCTTTCTTTGTCAAAATATCCGATGGCTTGATATTATTCTCCAGCAAATACATAATTTGCTCTCCGGTTCTTCTTGCAAGAACCTTCCTTTTTGCTAAATATGCAGGTATTGTAGAGTTCCACGGCAATGCCATTCCTAATGCTTCAGCCATGCAGTTCATTGAATTAGCTGTCCCTAAAAGTCCACAAGCTCCACATCCCGGTGCTGCTTGCTCCTCCAGCTCATCCAAGTCCTCCATGCTCATTTTTCCGAAAGATACTGCTCCGGCAGCTTCATATAATTTGCTTCCATTTGTATTTTCACCCTTAAATATCCCTGCATACATCGGTCCGCCCGCAATTACAATTGACGGTATATCCAATCTAGCAGCTGCCATAAGCATACCAGGTGTGATTTTATCGCAGTTTGTAACCAATACCAATGCGTCTAACTGATGACCCTCTGTCATTGCCTCTATTGAATCAGCAATTAATTCTCTCGAAGCAAGAGGATAGTGCATTCCTACATGTCCCATCGCAATACCATCACAAATCGCTATTGCCGGAAATTCTACGGGAACTCCGCCAGCCGAAGATACTCCCGCTTTTACTGAAGCAGTAATTTCATTTAGATGAACGTGTCCCGGATTAACTTCATTAAAAGAATTTACTACTCCAATCAGCGGCTTTTTTAAATCATCGTTAGATAATCCCGTAGCTTTTAGCAATGACCTTTGACATGCTCTTTTAACGCCATCTTTAATTAAATTACTTCTCATTTCATTCATGGTAAGCCTCCTTTAAAATAATATTATTATTATTTGTTTTCTAAAATTTTATAACAGATATCTAAAATTTGATCCTCTTGACCGCCTACTACCTTTCTTCTTCCTAATTCCTCAAATATTAATTTAGGTGCAATATTAAACTTTTTAGATGCTTCCATTACATCAAGGTAGAAGCTTGAATAAATTCCTATATAACCCAGCAAAATTGACTCATTTGTAATTTCTAATGAATGTTTTATTATAGGTCTGACATAATTTTTTCCAAGTTCCATAAGTTCATAAACATCTGCATTAGTTTTGATTCCCATTCTGTTTAGTACAGCAACTATTGCCTGCATATTTCCATTGCCTGAGCCTGCGCCTAATCCTTCCAAAGTTCCGTCTAAGTATGTTGCTCCGGCTTCAACACCTGCAATAGCATTGCCCACACCAAGTCCTAAGTTGTTATGAGTATGAACGCCTATTGGAACTTTAACCAATGATTTAATAGCGTTTACTCTATCTCTTATGTCTACCGGACTCATATATCCTGAAGAATCCGCAAAATAAATAACATCCGCACCATAAGCCTCAGCCATTTTTGCATATTCAGCTAATTCTTTAGCGCCAATCATATGGCTCATCATGAAAAATGCTATTGTCTCAAGTCCTAACGATTTAGATAATTTAATATGCTGCTCTCCAACATCCACTTCTGTACAATGCACTGCAACTCTAACCATATCTAAGCCAAGGTCTGCTCCAATTCTTAAGTCATCCATCGTTCCTAATCCCGGAACTAACAATGTTCCTAATTTAGTATTTTTAAGTTTTGATTTGGCAGCTGTCAAAATTTCCTTATCCGTATGCTTTGCAAAGCCATAATTCAATATTGAGCCTCCTATTCCTGCTCCATGACCTACTTCAGCGGCATAAATACCCGATTTTTCCAGTCCCTCGCAAATGTTTGCAATTTGCTCAGTAGTATATTGATGGTGAACTGCATGGCTTCCATCTCTTAAAGTCGTATCAATTAATCTTATTTCGCTCATGTTATATTTCCTCCTTCAACATATTTTCAGCATATAACTCCGCTATCTTTACTGCTGAAGATGTTTCTATGTCAAGATTTCCCGCATATGTCGGCAAGAAATCTCCCTGACCTTGAATTGTCACTGCTGTAACTATTAAGTTCTTTTCAACTTTAGGTGATAATACTAATTCATAGCCGGGTACATATTCCTTTATTCTTGAAACCATTTCTTTAACAGCGACTTCAATTTTATTTATATCAAATTCACCATTTGGAATTATATAAATGGTATTTCTCATAGGTGGCTCCGGAACTGCCGGATTAAACAGTGTCATTACCTTACATCTCTTTGCACTTGTTAATAATTCAATTGCCTTTGCTGTTGTTCGTGTATATTCATCTATATTCTTTCTCGTTCCAGGTCCTGCACTTTTGCTTGCTACAGATGTTATAACCTCAGCATACTCAATGTCAACATTTTTTCCTATAGCATAAATTATCGGAGTAGTTGCCTGACCTCCGCAAGTAATTAAGTTGACATTTCTAACATTTAAAGCATCTTCCATGTTTACCATTGGAGTTACTATTTTACCTATAGCTGCCGGAGTTAAATCTAAGGCTATCTTGCCCAGTCTTTCCAAGATAGGTCCGTTAATCTCAGCATGTGCTTTTGCAGTAGTGGCATCGAAAACAATTTCAGCAACATCAGGATTATCTTCGATAAATTTTATACCCTCTGTTGATGTTATAAACCCTAATTGCCTTGCCCTTTCTAGCCCTTCTGATTCTACTATACCAAGCATGGCAGACATTTCTAGCTTATCACTTCTCATAACCTTATACATAAGGTCTGTACCGATATTTCCTGGTCCTATAATTGCGACCTTTATTTTCTTTTTCATGTCGTCTCCTTTCATTATAATGAACTAAGTTCATTTATAAAAACATTATATAATCGTTTTCACACAATGTCAATAGTTTTTTAAAAATTTTTTATACTAAATTTTTCCTGTAATTTTAAATAAGAACTCACGTTTATTATCTAAGCTGTTCTTATTGCTTGAGTAAAAAAGCCTTATTATATTTTTAAAATACAAGCTTTGATACTCAAAAAAATAAAAAAGCTTGCAAATATTTAATCATAATTATTTACAAGCTTTTAATATTGTTTTAAAAAAATACGTAGTTTTTTTGAATTATTTAAAATCATTAAATACTGCTGTTACTTCCGAATCTGTGAAAATTAATCCTGCTTCTTCAAAACTTATGCCTTCTATACTGAAATCAAAATCACTGATGTCTTTGAACTGCTGTAAGCACAAAACGACTATTTTCTTTAACTCATCATAATCCTCTTGTTTTAATTTAAGTGCATCCACACTTAGATCAATTTTAGCTACTCCGTTTGTTACATTTACATCGTTGAAGCTAATTCCAAAAGGTATATCATTTTGAACAGGCATATCTGCCGGTGCTCCACCAAATAACTTTTCTAATACAACTTTTACAGGATTATCTACCTTTTCTGCTGAGAAAGTCATAGGTACATAATGTCCTTCGATTTCTGTTTCAGCAGTTTTATAAAATACTGTATAATTTGCACCATCAGCAGATCCTATGAGATTGATGTTTTCCCTTTCAAATGCAGCATTTATAGGATATCCGTTAGAAAGAGTATCTAATATTTTTCCTTCTACTCTTATTTCTACTGTATTTATTGTATCAAATTCTGTTAATGCGTAACTTATAGCAGTTACCATTGCATTTTCATCTTCATAGGATGCTGTATTTAGAATGTTTTTATTAAAATCTACTACGCACAATCCATCCTTTATAGACATACCTATTATATCTGTTCCTTCCGGTATTGTTCCGTGTATATCCATTTTAGCTAATTGCTTCTCTTTAGCACTACCTACTACCATCTGTCTTATAACAGCCTTTGCTATCCCTTCTTCTAGTTCAATATCTGTATTTACTGGTATAACAAAACCATTAACATCCTTGTAATATGCAATTATATCCTTTGTGTTAGCATCACTATTTGTAGATATTGTTTCTACTGCTTTTCCATCATCTGTTTCATCCGTATTGTCCTCAAGGATAGCAAAGTAATCAAAAGCCTTTTCTTTATCATCATTCTTTATACCTGCCATCATATCTAGTACACTACAACCGGTCAATGCTATGATTATTGCAAAACTTAGCAATATAGTAAACACTTTTTTAATTCTCACTTTATGTACCTCCTTTTCCATATAGTTAATTATATTAAGTCCTAATATAAGTTATGAACAAATTTACAAACAATATTGAAAATATTGTTAGCAAAATTTTTATGAATTTAAGAAAATTAAGTATAATTTATAAAAATAAATAATACTTTAGTACAATAAGGACATGAGTATATTTGTCGCCAACATCAGACGTGATAATGGACAAATAAAGCATCTCCTTGTCTTAGAAAGGATTGATAATATGTATGAAGTAATAAGCAACATCATATGGGGACCTGTGATGATAATTTTAATACTTGGAACTGGCATTTTCTTTACTATCAAGACAAATTTCTTACAGTTAAGAAAATTTATGTTTATGCTAAATAAAACTATATTTTCTATTTTTAAAAAATCTTCTAACACCAATAAAAAACTAATTAGCCCTTTTCAAGCATTAACAACTGCCCTTGCCGGAACAATAGGCACCGGCAATATAGTTGGAACAGCAACAGCAATTGCAATCGGAGGTCCGGGAGCATTGTTCTGGATTATTCTTAGTTCTTTTTTTGGCATGATAACAAAGTATGCAGAAATACTGCTTGCTGTAAAATATCGAGTTAAAAAGCCTGACGGTAAAGTGGGTGGTGGTCCTATGTATTATATTCAAAACGGACTTAAAAACAAATTTTTGGCTTTTGCCTTTGCTTTTTTTGGTCTGCTTGCATCCTTTGGGATAGGCAATATGGCTCAAATAAATTCTATCTCGACATCAATGTATAATTCATTAAAAATTGAGCCTTTATATACCGGTATAGCAATAGCGATAGTAGTTTCTCTCGTTATAATTGGCAATGTACAAAGAATAGCAAAAACAACAGAAAAAATAGTGCCATTCATGACAATTTTTTATGTATTTATCACCATTATTGTTTTGGTTAAAAATTATCAAAATATACTTAGCTCTATTTCATTGATTATAAATTCTGCATTTAAAGAAACAGCAGCAGTTGGAGGCTTTGTCGGTTCAAGCTTTATGCTGACTGTTAAAAGCGGGATATCAAAAGGGGTATTTACCAACGAAGCAGGACTTGGAAGCTCTCCAATCGCCCATGCTATGGCAGATACTGAGCATCCTGTAGTTCAAGCAATGTGGGGAATATTTGAAGTTTTTGTAGATACTATTCTAATATGCTCAATTACAGGACTTGCGATAATATCCTCTGGAAAATGGAATTCAGGATTATCAGGTACGGAGCTTGCGATATCTTCATTTTCACAAGGCTTAGGCAGCCTAGCTCCTCATGCTATATCATTCTCTCTATTATTCTTTGCATTTTTAAGCCTGCTAGGATGGTCTTTTTATGGTGAAAAATGCCTTGAATACATTCTTAAAACCGATAAATTTAACTTTATTTATAAAATTTTATTTTCCTGTATAATTGTAGTAGGCGCAACAAGCGATATAAAGCTTGTATGGGATATATCAGACGCTCTGAATGGACTTATGGCAATACCAAACATAATAGCATTACTATTTTTATCAAATGTAGTAATTAAAACTACTAAGGACTATTTTAAATAATACGCTCTACTTAATACTTATTTTTCAAAATAAATTTTATCCTTAATAACTTTCCCTTATGATGTATAATGCTATTTATGATTTAATTCTATTAATAATTTGATGCTATCTATAGCATATTCATTTCTAAAATCATTTAAGCTTTTATAAGCAATAAATATTTATCTATACAAATGCTGTTTTTTTTGATACAATCTTTACATGAAATTTATAAACTTTTAATAAATTTATAATAAAAACTTAATCTTTATACTATATAATAATGTAAAATAAGAACAAACGAGGAGTGCTTTTAATGAAATTTAAGTATATATTTTTTGATTTTGATGGAACTATTGCAGATACTGAAAAAGTGAACTTTAAAATACTAGAACAACTTTCTGATAAATATAAATTCAAAAGACTTGCGATTAACGAATTACATTATGCTAAGAAGATGAATGCTTTACAATTGATGAATCATCTAAACGTTAAAAAATACAAGCTTCCTTTTATTTTAAAGAAAGGAAAGAAGCTATTAAAACAAAATATTGTAAACATTGAATTGTGTATGAATAATTTTGCCGAGGTTTTACCATCATTAAAAAGTGCAGGGGTAAAGCTTGCTATCATAACGTCTAATTCTAAGAAAAACGTTAATTTATTCTTACAAAACCATAATCTTGATTGCTTTGATTTCATAGTAAGTTCATCCTTATTTGGCAAAGAACACAAGATAAAGAAAATAATAAAAAAAGGAAGAATTAATCCTAGTGAGGTTATATATGTCGGAGACGAAATAAGAGATATATCAGCGGCAAAATTAGCTAATATAAAGATAGCGATAGTTTCTTGGGGTTACAATAGTCTTGATAGCCTTTTATCACACGAGCCAGATTTTGTTTTGCATGACCCTTCTGATTTGATAAACGTATGTGAAGTTTCACACTTATTTGCTGAAAATTAGAATTAATGTTATATACCTTTAATTACTAAGTATATAACATTAATTCTTACACTTTTATTCTCTGTGCAAAATATTCAATATATTATTAGTACAAAAAACCATATATCCTTTGAAAGAAAATTTGTATAACACGAATGATATGTATAATATATAGCGTATTGTTCGTGTTTTTATATATTTTTTTAATTTTTTTTGTTTTTTTAAAAATTTTTCTTGCTAATACACGAATTATCTGCTATATTTAATTTTAAAAATAATTTAAACTTATACTATTAATAAAAATGATTACAAATGATAAAACTTAAATAAAAGAGTCTATATAAAATTTACATAAATATATATGAAGGGAATGAAAAGATGAATAATAAAATTTACACAATTAAACCAGATTACCATACAAAGGAAGTCTTAACAAAGATTTTAAATGAGCATCCTGAGATAAAATTTGTATCTCTGATGGGAATTGATATTGGCGGTAATGGAACGGATGAAAAAATTCCAATTAAGCTTTTTTTAGACGACATGGACAATATGCTAAGGTATGGTATACAAACAGATGGCTCCAGTGTTGAGCTTCAGGGTATCGCTATATTAAACAACGCAAGAGTAGATTTAGTGCCTGACATTAACAGCACTTGGTTTGTTGATTATAACAACGAATATTTTTGCGATGAAAGCAACCTTCCTATTGGAACTCTAAAAATACCTTCTTTCCTTGTACATAATCGCAAAGAGGTATGTTCCCGTTCAATTTTAAAAAGGTCAACAGAAAATTTTAAAAATAAATTAAAATCTTTGCTGTACGACAATCCACAAATATGCAAAAAATATGGATTTAGCTATGAGGACATACAAGAGGTATCGCTCACAAGTGCAACCGAGCTGGAAATGTGGGTTCAAACACCCGAACAAAATGCTGATTTAGAAGCATTATCCGCTTCCCAAACTCTCAAAGAGCAATATTGGAAAAGAACTATGGGGACTGTGAGAACAGTCATTGAAAAAAGTATTATAGAGCTTGAAAAATATGGCTTAGAGCCTGAGATGGCTCATAAAGAGGTTGGTGGAATAACCAATACTATTGATTCATCTGGTAAGATAACTCATGTTATGGAACAGTTAGAAATAGACTGGAAGTATTCTAATCCACTACAGGCAGCTGACAATGAAATCCTTGTAAGAGAGCTTTTAGAGGACATGTTTAGAATTCATGGATTAGTTGTGAGCTTTAAGGCTAAACCATTAGAGGGTGTTGCCGGAAACGGAGAGCATGTTCACCTTGGTGTTGCAATAAAGACAAAGGCTGGAAAAAGAATTAATCTTTTTGCCCCTAAGGATATGAAAGAGGATTACTTGAGTGAAATAGGCTATGGAGCTTTGATGGGAATTCTAAAAAATTATGAAGTTATAAATCCATTTGTAACGGCTACAAATGATGCTTTCAACAGATTAAAGCCCGGCTTTGAAGCACCTGTATGTATAGTTACATCACTTGGCGGAACTAAAGAAAGTCCAACAAGAAACAGGTCTGTGTTGATAGGGCTGATAAGAGATATTGACAACCCGCTTGCCACAAGATTTGAATTAAGGTCACCAAACCCATATTCAAACACTTATTTAGTTATGTCAGCCTGCTTCCAAGCAATGATTGATGGAATAAGCTCTGCTATAAAAAGTGGACTAAGTACGGAAGAATTAGAAAAACAAATATCTAAAAAGACTGGTGAATCCTCCTTCTATCTGAGTAAGGACAGAGAGTACAGAAGCGAGGAGGATGTGTTTGAGCATTATACGGAAGAAGAAAGAGAAGCCTTGTATGGCAAAGCTCCTTCAACTGTTTGGGAAAACCTAGAAGCATTTAACAAATGTGAAGATAAGCAACGTGTTTTAAAGGATGGAGCTGTATTTACAGATGATATTATAAATTCTTTTGTTCAAGTGACAAAAGAAAAATGGTTAAATGAGCTAAAGGTAAGAATAATACCAAGCAGTATAGATATAATAAGAGGTTTTGCAAAGCTTCACAGGGATGCAGACTGCGATTTGGATGTAATAAACTGGGAAAATGTAGTGTTTCTAAAAACAAAGCTAATGAAAGACACACTACATAAGAAAAGCGTCTTTACAAAATTAGTAGAAGCTTTGAACAGTAAGGATTATTCAAGTGCTTCTGAGCTTCAAAAGCAAATGAATGAAAAAATGACAGAGCTAAGACTAGCATATGGCGCTTATAAAAGAAATATATTTTAATTTTTAAAATAGGATGGATAATTGATTCATTCTATTTTTTTATAGATATAACATTGATATTATTTAAAATAGAAAAAAATCACTTGCTAAATATTGGTAAATATTTTATAATAAAGCTATCAAAGATATTTTATACAATTTAAAGATACCTTAAAGCCTTAAATTTTTAACTTGCATATTAAATTATTGTATAAAATAATAAAAATAATGCGAGGTATGTTATGAAAAAAATTATAGTATTTATTTTTATCTTTTTAAGTGTAATTTCTAACAACATGTTATATGCAAACCAAAACTCAGCAACAACAAATCTAAATCAAAAATCCAATGACAAATTATCAATTGATATGATGAAAAAAGATGTTGATTTTATTGTTAATTGGATTGAAACCCATCATCCTGAAATTATAAAATACGGTTTTAGTGAGGAGCAGAGAAATACAATCGATTTTGTCTATAAAAATATAGATAAAGACATGAGCAAAAATGAATTTTTCTTTATAATAAATAGGTTATTTGCTATGCTTAATGATGGTCATTGCATATTATACTATTATCCTCAAACTACTTTATATCTTGATATACCTTTTGTTTGGCTTGAGGAGGGTATAATAATCACACAAAATATCAATGATTTTAAAATTGGAGATAAAATTTTGTCTATAGGAAATAAATCCGAAAGTGAACTTATTTCCCTAATAAAACAACAAGTAAGCTCAGAAAACATATATTGGCTTAGGAAAAAAGCCTATGAAATTTTAACATCTAAAGCATATTTAGAGAATTTTAAATTAATGAATAATGATGGCTCAGTAGATATTAAGATTTTGCGAAAAGAAAAAAATGATGAAGCATCTTATGAGAAAATATTAGATTTTAATGTTAAGCTTAAAGATAGTCTCACTTCAAATATAAATTTACCTATAATAAGAAATTCAAACGAGTGGATAGACTGGTATATAGAAAAGGATAATAATTTAGCTTATTTTAGATTTGATAATTGGCCTCCAAGGGGAGAAAAGCATGAAGAACTAAAAAAACAGTTAGACAATTTCTTTTCAGAGGTGTTCAAAAACAATATTAGAAATATTGCATTTGACATAAGAAGAAATCCTGGGGGCAACGCTCCGATACTAGATGATATATTATCTTATCTTAAAACAGATAAAATTTATTCAGCTTCTTATGAAGAATATAATCAATATGTTCCAAAAAAAGATAAACTATTTGATGGTTCAGTATATTTTTTGACTTCAAATCAATCGTTTAGCTGCTCTGTATACGCATTGACTATATTAAAGGATAATAAGATTGTTAAAACTATCGGTGAACCAACTGGGCAAAAACCAGCCTTTAACTTTCATGGAGAAGGATCAGACAGTATGCTGCCTAATACAGGCTGGGAATTTATGATGACAAGCGAATTAAATACAAGACCTATG
Source organism: Firmicutes bacterium UBA1535 (assembly GCA_002323775.1). Classification (GTDB taxonomy): domain Bacteria; phylum Bacillota; class Clostridia; order Tissierellales; family Sedimentibacteraceae; genus UBA1535. The sequence goes on from DCPV01000032.1 coordinate 11,735, forward strand.
GATATTGAGCCGGAAGATTCATTATACTCAGATATAGCTGTTAATACTACAAGAGATGACATATTGAATTCATCTGATGCACAGATGTTTAAATTAAGACAGATATCAAATCCGTCATTAAAGAAAAATATAATAAAAGAACAAGTATTTGTAGCACCGAACGGAAATATTACTATTAAAAATAGTGATTGTTTTAATATTGACATGAAAAATAGAACTATTAATCTGCACTTTAGCGACGATAAAATAAAAAAAGACGATATAAACTTTTCCCTTTTAGGAAAAAATCCAAAAGCTTTAGTATATACAATAGCTCCTGATAATAAAACTGCAACAATTAATATAGATATAAAGTCTAAAATAGGAGAAAAATATTTACTTATTGTAAATGCTGTGGATCATATTGAATATCATATAGAGTTTGTTGTAAATGATTTTAAAGTTAAAAACTATTCTCATACAAAATTTGGCTACATGCTTTTCTATTTCTCAGAGAATATAAAAGATATCAGAGAATACAAGTTAATAGTATCTGATGAAAATGGTAAGCCCTTAGATATATCTGCGGCAAAGGTAGTAGAAAATGGAGATTCTTTGCTCTTAAATTTAAGTAGCAAGTTTAAAGTAGGAAATACCTATAAATTATATATACCAAAAAACACTATATTGTTGACAAATGGAAGCTATAATAATGAAGATATATACTTAGACTTTATAATAAAGAATTAAAATTTCTTGTAGTAATGTTTTTATTTAAACTTCAGTAATTTAATAAAAAAAGCGTAAATACATTCCATAGTATTTATGCTTTTTTTTAATGAAATCTAGTTATCTTTATTTTAAAAATTGACACATTTAAATAATTAATTATTAATAAATGTTAAAAGCTTTTTCAAAGCATTATTTTTTGTTTTGTTGACTGCTTGTCTTGATATACTCAATTTCTTTGCAAGCTCTGCCTCACTGTATCCATAAAAGAAAATTGAACTAATAATAAATTTTTCTTTATTAGGGAGCTTGTCCACTAATTGATTGATGAATATTCTTAAATCATGATCTATTTGCCGGCAATCAATTACAATAAAATCATTTAATGGTATTTCCTGATAAAAGTTTAATAGGCTTTGCTTTCTTAGCTTATAATATTCATATCTAATAGCAGCTGCTATATAAGACACAAACTCATTATCATTATTTAGACTTTCTCTGTTTGTAGGAATAACCTTAATTATTTTTATTAGCTCTATTACTAAGTCTGATTCAGCCGTGTCATATTTTAGTTTTCTACTATACTTTCTAATAATAGGTTTAAACTTTTCTATAAGCTCCATAAGTGCATCCTTGTCATCATACTTTGCTTTTTGCAAAGTTTCTAACATTCTTTTTTCCATTTTTTGTTCATCCATTAAAATTTCCCCTTTCATTTCAATATTGATTTGAAATTTTCTTGACATTTTAACTATTTCCTCCTTTAAGTTTAAATTTATACAATTTCAATTACAATATCCTAATGCTTTGAATTCCAATAATATTAATGATTATTTACGATTAAATGAAAAATACAGTTATGTCAAATATTGTTTTACTGTGTTTAAGTAACAAGATTATGAAAAAAAATATATCCTTTGATTTATATATTTAAAAATACAGTAAAGCGATATGATGATATAAAATTGAAATATACATACTTATAAACTAATATACATATTTGTATAAATTTGTAAACCATATAACGAAAAAAATCTATTTTTGTTTAAAAATAACTTTACTAAAATAAAATTAATAAATTTTTATATCTTTTAATTTACAAAATTAAAAAAATATACTTATTTATTCTTAAAGATCATATATTTAGGTCTTAATTAATCTATGTTGAGGTGAAATAAGATGAATGAAAAAATAGTAGAATTTGCTGCAACGCAAGGTATATGGGCATTGCTATCAGTATCACTAATATTTTATATTTTAAAAGCACAGGAAAAGAGAGATAACATGCAAGAAGAAAGGGAAAAAAATTATCAGCTAATAATAGCTAATCTAAGCGAAAAGTTTAAATTTTTTGAAAGTATAAAAGAGGATATAACAGAAATTAAAAATATTTTAATGAAATAGTTGCTCAGTAAAAATTGATTTTGTACTATTTATAGCAAATATATTGATTTTGTGTATGATTTATAAATTTAATTTAAACATACTATTCATATATTTGCTATTTTTTATGTTAATATTTAGTATAAACATTTAGAAAAAACAAGAATGAATTAGAAATTTATGTTTACCACTAGTGCATATGATAGGAAAACAATAAAGGATTGTTGTTTATTATAAAGCAACAATCCTTTATTAATTCACTACTTACTTTATTGTGCAGATGATTGGCAAATTAGTTCACATTTTACTTGACAACCATCCTGACATAAACCTTGGCATGACTTCTCACATGCTATCTGACATGATTTTTGGCAGATTGATTGGCAATCAACCTCACAAACTGCTAGACATAAAGCTTCGCAATTTGCCTGACAATATTCCATACAAAAGTTACAGCTTTGAGGTTTTATAGTTTCCTCAACAAAATCATTATTATTCTTACTCATTATAATTTCCTCCTAAAACATTTTATATTTACTATTAATTTGTTTAAGTAAGTCCTCTTATGTCACATTTTTTCTTATGTTACTAAACTGCCTTTTAGACGATTTTTATAATTCATATAAATCACTCCCTCCTTTATAAAATTGTTACATAAATCTAAAAAGTAAAAAACTATAAAATTATCAACCTAAAACTAATAATATTTTTAGTAAAATACAAAATTATTAATAAGAAATTATTAAACAGTAGATATATAAATAATTTGTTTAAGTTATAAATTTATTTTAAGCAAATAATTTGTCTATTTGCTGCTTTTTATGTTTATATTTATAATAAAAATATTAGAAATAGTTCAAAAAGCATTTGCTAATTATTGGAAAGTATTTTATAATAAAAATACAATAATTGTTTTATACAATTCAAAAAAATCACAAAATAGTCTTACATCTTACATATCAATTTATTGTGTAAAATAAAATATAAAACATTAGGTGTAATGTGGGAAAAATATTAAGATTTATAATTGGTATGATTTTATTTATCCTTTTTCTTACTTTGATAAGCTGCAAACCATAGAAAAATGAAAGTGACAAACACACTGATATTGATGTCATTAAAAGAGTTGATGCAAATGGCAACACCTCAACTGATGATTATAACATAAGGGATAACGAATATTCTGCAACTCTTAAGGATTTTCAAGTCACAATTTATAAAGATGATAAAGTTATATATTCAGATGATTTATCTATTAACAATATTGATACAATAGAGATGTTTCTTGTAGACAAAGTAAATGATACTAATCAAAATAATTATACTTATAATTTTGCAAAGGATGATAATATAGAAATTAATGGAAAAATTGTAGAGAAAGATATTAAAACTAAGAAAAATCTTGTATATGCAGAATGTAAATCAAATAAGATTGATTCTATAAAAGTAAATTCTAATATTATAAATAGCGTATTAAGAATAAACGAAGAAGCTGCAAACGAAATACCAAAATTTATAAAAGATAACTATAATATTGATTCAAAAGTTTTACAAACCATGACCTATAATGATGTAACTTATGCTGTTGTTAATATTCCAAATTATTATATTAGTGACGGATATAAAAAAATTGACATTAATAATGGGGGAGTATATAAGTATAGTGACTCATCTCTCGAATTGTGGAGATATGAAAATGGAAATTGCAATAGATTATTATATTATCAAACATATTTTTCGATATTTAATATGGTAAGTGATGAAGGGTATTTAATGATATCTGGAGAAAGAACTAACCCAGGTTATATAGTAAAATTTGATAAAAACAATAATATTCTATACGAAGCTAAATATAAAGGTTTTTTAAAAAGTCCTAACGAAAAATATACTTTAATATATAATTCAAATGAATCATTTGCTGTTGTTGAAAATGATAAAATAATAATAGATTATAAAATTCAAGGAAATGATGATATTAATAAATTTTGGACTTATACAGTTTTAGAACAAGGGCCATGTTGGTGCGACTTAGAATTTAATAAATTATATGTAATGCTTGAAAATTCAATTAATCCATTAGCTGATATTTATTGTGTTGATTTAATTAATAAGAATGTGGAAAAATATGATACAATAAAGTATAGTTCTAGGATAACAGCTATGAATAAGGTATTGAGCTATATCTGCACTGAAAACTCTGTATTTACTGGTTATCATTTATCTTATTTAGAAAAACTATACGCCAATAGAAAATACTATAACTATATTTACAATTTAAGAACAAATGAAAAAATTTATTTTACTGATTATTTAATATTTGATGGAACTAGGCTAAATGATAATTTCGTTATATATGGAGGTTATGATATTGAACTTAAAATAGATATAAGTCCATATATAAATGAAGATAGAATAAATTATATAAAAAAATTAAAAGACTCTATAATAAAAAATTATGATAAATCTATAAGCGTTGATAACATTTAACTTTGTCTAATTTTTAATACGACTCAGGGAAAATATCAAATAGTTAAAATAAATAATGATAAAGAGAACCCATATTATGAACTATGGAAAATAGATAATGGCTATGAAAGAATAATAGATAAAGCAAACAATATGTTTTTAACAAATAACCAAGAATACCTATGTGTAACTTCAAAAAATGGTGAATTAAAAGTATATGACAATAATTTTAATTGTATTATAGATGAAAAAATTTATTCTGAAAATCTATTAAAACAATATAATTTAGAATCATTGGATACGCCTCTTTATTATATTATGAAATTTGATAAAAATATTTTTTTACCAATAAAAGGTAATGACAATTTAGCAGATGTAGTAAATGTAGATTTAGTAAACAAAAAAATCTCCTATTTAGGTCGTGACCTAGTCTGCAATTA
>DCPV01000093.1:0-3062 GCA_002323775.1 Firmicutes bacterium UBA1535
TTGATGTTTAGCACTACAGCATTAGCTTCAGGGACAGGGGATGTGGCAGGAGCAATTGAAGACACTTGGAGCGATGCATCCGGACAAATTAAAACAGTTGTAAATAAGGTTGTATTCCCTGCAATTGACCTTGTCCTAGCAGTATTTTTCTTTGCAAAACTCGGTACTGCATATTTTGATTATAGAAAGCATGGACAATTTGAGTGGGCGGCGCCAGCAATCTTGTTTGCATGTTTAGTATTTACGCTAACAGCTCCAGCATATATTTGGACTATTCTTGGCATGTAATAAAAAATAGGCAACCATAAACTGTATTGGTTGCCTTGTTAATTTTGAATTTATCTAAATTAAAATATATTTAGATAATAGTTATAGAAATGAAAAATGTAGCTTTAATGTAGTTAAAAAATTTAAAAATTATTTTTAGTATGTAATAGTGTAATAATCTGGTGCATCACATAAAAATGATGTGCTTTTTTTGTTTAGAAAAGAGGTGAAGTGAAATGTTTATCTGGGATTTTCTCTTGGGTGATGTGATGGATCAAATCGTTGATTGGTTCTACGGTCAGCTTATAGGTTTTCTTGCTGATTTCTTTGCCCAAATGGGAAATATGGGAGTAGAACTTTTTGAGATGAACTGGGTGCAATCAATCGTTTTGTTCTTCTCTTATCTTGCGTGGTCACTCTATGGAACAGGACTTGTAGTATCCTGCTTTGAAACAGGAATTGAGTACCAGTATGGCAGAGGAAATTTGAAAGATGCAGCCTTAAATGCAATTAAAGGATTTATGGCAGTCAGTCTATTCACTACAGTGCCTATTGAATTATATAAACTTTCGGTCAATTTACAAGCAAGTTTAACTGCTGGTATCACAGGATATGGAAGTGGAATCGGTGAACTAGCAACATCTATTATTGGAGAGTTAAATAACATAGGAGATGTTACAAGTGTCGGTAGCTCAGGGATATTTGGTGGAATTTCTATGATAACAAGTCCATTTATGGCTCTGTTTATTATTATCTTAATGGGATATGCAGTGATTAAAGTATTTTTTGCAAATCTAAAAAGAGGTGGGATTCTACTTATACAGATAGCAGTTGGAAGTCTATATATGTTTTCAGTCCCTCGTGGTTACATTGATGGCTTTATCCAGTGGTGCAAGCAGATAATCGGATTGTGCCTTACCACATTTCTTCAGGCAACTATACTAACAGCAGGACTTATGGTAGTAAAAGATCATGCACTGCTCGGATTAGGATTAATGTTATCAGCAGGAGAAGTACCAAGGATTGCTGGAGCATTTGGGCTAGATACATCCACTCGTGCCAATGTAATGAGTGCAGTTTATACAGCACAGGCAGCTGTAAACACAACTAAAACTATAGTACAAGCAGTACCAAAATAAAAATAGAAAGAGAGGATTTAATGAAACTAATATATGTTGCATCTCCCTATGCAGGAGATATTAAAAAGAATATAGAATACGCAAAACAGGCTTGCAGATATGTATTAAACGAAGGTAATGCCTTTTTTTGTCCCCATCTTCTATACCCTCAGATTTTAGATGATAATAATCCAGAAGAAAGAAGATTAGGAATCAACATAGGAAAAGAATTCTTAGCAAAATGCGATGAACTATGGGTATTTGGTGGACATATTTCTCAAGGAATGTTTGAGGAGATTGACTTTGCTAGAGGGATAGGAATTCCTATAAAAAGAATTAGAGAAATGGATATTGAAATAGAAGAAGAGGCTCTTTTTTGTATGAGGATGGATAGATGATTACCTTGGGAAGTCTCTTCGATGGGATTGGAGGATTTCCCCTTGCTGCTGTTCATAATGGAATTACTCCTATATGGGCAAGCGAAATTGAATCTTTTCCCATTGAGGTGACTAAAATACGATTCCCTGATATGCTCCATGTTGGTGATATTACAAAATTAAAAGGGGAAGAATTCCTCCTGTTGATATCATTACAGGTGGTTCACCATGCCAAGATTTATCTGTTGCAGGTGCAAGGGCAGGGTTTGCTGGTGAACGTTCAGGACTATTTATGGAGCAGATAAGAATAACAAAGGAAATGAGGTGGGCAGATGCAAGAAGAGGAAAGGCAAATCACCTTATCAGACCTCGATACTTCGTTTGGGAAAATGTCCCCGGAGCATTCTCAAGTACAAACGGAGAAGACTTCCATGCGGTCCTTGAAGAAACCACAAGAATTGCAGACAGCAGCGTATCTATACCTAGACCTCCGGGAGGGATATGGAAATCTGTTGGGTGCATATTGGGATATGAATTCACCATTGCTTGGAGAGTTCTCGATGCTCAATACTGGGGTGTCCCCCAAAGACGTAAGAGAATCTTTCTTGTCGCAGATTTTGGAGGACACACCGCACCCAAAATATTATTTGAGCAAGACAGCTTGTTTGGGAATACTCAGAAGAGCTAGAGCAAGAGGGAAGGAACTGCCTAAACAATTAAAAATAGCTTTAGAAATTCAAGGAGAAGCTGAAGGGGCAGAGGAAGATTCTAATGACAATATGGTTACCGAATATAAAGCATATCATATCAATCAACGAAATGAGGGTATAGACTTAAATGGAATTTCAGGAGCCTTGATGGCAACTCAAAATATGCAGATGCAGACATTTGTCACAGAACCTATGCTATGTCTAAATGATCAGGGTGGTGACCGAATGGATATAACAGAGAATATTACTTCAACACTTCGAGCCAGTATGGGAGGAAACCAACCTATAGTCATGGCAACTCAGCAAGGTGGTGCAGAAATATGCTTTGACCTTTGTCCTACTATTACATCGGCAGCAGGAACAAGTGGCAATAATCAACCTGTTCTATTTGATAATCATGCAAAAGACTGCAGATATAATGGTCCACTAAATGTAGCACCAACCATATCGGCCACCTATGGAACAGGAGGAAATAATGTACCATTAGTATCAAAACCAATTGATCCAGACAGTTATTGTATTGCAGGAAATACGATTGATAGACAAGATCATAATGGTGGAAATGGATGTGGATTTCAAGAGAATATCAG
>DCPV01000093.1:3123-25753 GCA_002323775.1 Firmicutes bacterium UBA1535
GATTTCAAGAGAATATCAGCTATACCCTTACTACAAGCGATATTCATGCAGTTTGTTTTCCAGCTAAAACTTATCAAGATACAGTAGGAGCATTATGTGTAGGAGATGAAAAAGGCAATGGAAATCAATATATAAGTCAAGATAAATGCATGGTAGACTGTGAAAAAATGATGTTTGGACAATCGGAATTTGCCAACTACAAAGAAGGCTGTGCAACACTTCGAGCAGAAGGTGGAGATAACGGAGGAGGAAGTGAAAACCTTGTAGCTACTAAGAATCTTGTACGCAGGCTTACACCTTTAGAATGTGAAAGACTTCAAGGATTTCCTAATGGATGGACTAAAATAGAAAAATCATCTGATAGTGCTAGATATAAGGCACTTGGTAATAGTGTAGCAATCCCTTGTGTAGATTTTATTATGCAAGGGATTGCTTATTTTTTAAGAAAATTTAAGGAAGAAGCGGAGGAATAAACAGTGTATATGTATCCTGATAATTTAAAGGCCAAAGCAACCCTATGGCTATGGGAGTTAAAAGATATAGGAATCATAGGAATAGGACTTCTTATTTCTGTATTTGCCTTAGCACAGCTTGGATTAATGCCACCTATTGTAATAACAGCAGTATATAGCTTTTTAACTATACAATTTGAAGACACAAGCATACTGAATTTCATTCGTTATGCATGTGCCTTTTTTCTTTTAAAGCAACAGAAGTTTGAATGGAGGTTATAAGAGTGGGCAGAAAACAGAAACAAAATGAAAAACAAAAGCAGTCTACAAGAGAACTAATTGGAATTGATGAAATTACAGATTACAGCCTAAAAACTCCTTATGGAGAGCTAGTATATTTTATTATCCATCCAACCAATATATCTGTACTATCTGAATCAAGTGTAAGTGCAAGGATTTATGCACTTATGACAGTACTAAAGGGGATTGCTGAAATTGAAATGCTATGCCTGAATTCAAAAGAAAATTTTGATGATAATAAGCAGTATTTAAAAAGAAGAATGGATACAGAACAAAACCATGTTATTCGTAAACTACTACAACAAGACAGTACCAATCTTGATAGGATGCAAGTTCAGATGGCTACAGCCCGTGAGTTTCTAATTATTATTAGGCTTAAGAATGAAAAAGAATCGGATGTATTTCCTTATCTTTCAAGGATTGAAAAGAGCTTAAAGGACCAAGGATTTACTACCAGAAGAGCTAATAATTCGGATATAAAAAGATTACTTGGTGTTTATTATGAGCAGAATGTAACAACGGAAAGATATGAAGATTATGATGGGGAGAGGTGGATTGTATTTGGAGATGTGTAAATCTAAAAAATGAGTAAGTTTATTTGACAGAATGGATGTGCTATAATATGTATAATTAATAGTTTGTCGAGTAGTTTAAACTATGGAGTATTAATTATCCTAGTATCTGTGCTTTAAGTTCGGAGGTAATGTGATGAATTATATTATTAAATATGGTAGAAATTTTATGGCAATTTCAAATAGTATAGAAGCAGATTGCCACAAGCACTGGTTGCTGCAAATGTTTCTCTGTGGTCAAAAGGAAATAAATATTGAAGTTAATGGAGAACGCATCCCATGTAGTGCCATTCTTGTAAACGTGGATACACCTCATACATTTAATGCAGAGGGTGAACCTCATTTCACTATACTTATTGATCCTACCACTGAACTTGGACGTGTGACGAGGGAGTTGTTGATGAATCAGCCTTTTTATGTTTTTCCACATGAAAAAACCGTCGTTATGCAGCAGTATTTTCAATACGTGCTTATAAAGAAAAGTCATGATGATATTCTTTCCTTTGCCCAGAGTATTATCTCTCAATTTTCTTATAGTAATATGGGAAATTTCGATGATCGGATTAATAAAGTTTTGAATCTTTTGGATGACTGTGTACATGAAGATGAGTTTCACCAGATAAAGTATTTTTCTAAAAAAACATATCTTTCTGAAAGCCGCTTGTCGCATTTGTTTAAAAAAGAAACTGGTATTCCCCTAAAAAGTTATATTGTTTTGCATAAACTTCAGAAAGCATATGAGTCGATTTTCTATGGTGAAAATATAACAACAGCAGCTCTCGGCGCTGGTTTTGACAGTCCGTCACATCTTGCATATACCAATAAAATGATGACTGGGATGTCTGCGACAAATATCATAAGAGATAGCGAGTTTTTGAAAGTTTTTTGATGAGTATTTTGATAAAGTGTAATCAAACAAAAAGGGAGGATTACAAAATGAATAAGTACTTACAAGAAACTCAAATGCTAAATTTCAAACATAGTTCAATAAAGAGATTAATTAAGGAAAAGCGATGGACAAATAATGATGATTTTCAAAAAATCCTAAAAATCTACAATTTTGTACGTGACGATATCGCATTTGGATATAACACAGATGATATGATTTCCGCTTCTGAAGTTTTAAATGATGGATATGGACAATGTAATACAAAAGGGACATTATTTATGGCGCTTTTGAGGGCAGTTGGAATACCCTGCCGGATTCATGGCTTTACCATTGATAAAAAATTACAAAAAGGCGCAATGACAGGAATAATTTACAAGCTTGCTCCCCAAAGCATTATTCACAGTTGGGTTGAAGTACAGTATAAAGAACGATGGTATAACATAGAGGGTTTCATTCTGGACAGCCAATATTTAAAAAAACTACAAGAAAAATTTTCTGATTACAAAACCAGTTTTTGCGGATATGGTGCCGCTACCGATAACTTTCAAAATCCACAAGTAGAGTGGAATGCCAATGATACTTATATTCAAAAAGAAGGTATCAACTACGATTTCGGTGTATTCAATTCACCTGATGAATTCTTTGAAAAATATCAACAACATTTGACACCGTTAAAAAAATGGATTTATCGGAATATCGGACGCAAACTTATGAACCACAATGTAGAAAGAATCCGTACTTAACTTAAGCTTTTAAGCATAACTTGAAGCCAAACAAATTCTAAATTTGTGGGTGAAGTTATGGAGCAATCTTAAAAAACTTAATGTAAAATTTATAATTTATATGCTGCCAAACCTTACACTCTAAATGTGTAGGGTTTTTTTAATGCCAAAAAAGAAAGAGAGGTCAGAAGATATCATGGTAAAAAAGAAAATACCTATTGCAGAAGATAAAAAAATTAAAACCTTTGTAGATATGATTGCTCCATCTATCATCAAATTCAATATGGACCATTTCATCTGTGGTAACACATATAGGTGTGTATGGGCACTCCGTGAATATCCTACAAGTACGAGTGAACAGGCAATCCTTCGTCATCTTGGAGAAAAAGATGGGGTTACTCTTAGAATTTATACAAGACAAGTAACTCCAAACGAGGAGAAGAAAATCATCCATAATGCAGCCAATAAAAACAGAATGAATACAGCAAATACAAATGATTTACAGCAGACTGTAACAGCAGAAAGTAATTTGCAAGATGTTGTTACCATTGTCTCAACCATGCATAGAAACAGAGAACCACTCCTTCATTGTGCAGTATATATTGAACTTACTGCAAGTGATTATGACAGCTTGAAACTGCTACAGACAGATGTATTAACAGAACTTGTGCGCTCCAAATTAAATGTAGATAGGCTTATGCTTCGGCAACAACAAGGTTTCTTATGTGTTGGCCCGACAGGAAGAAATATATTTAGTAGTCAATACGAAAGGGTACTCCCTGCATCCTCAGTAGCAAACCTATATCCCTTTAACTATTCAGGTAAGACCGATAGCAACGGATTTTATTTAGGCAGAGATAAGTTTGGTTCTAATATTCTCGTAGATTTTGATAAACGAGATGATGATAAAACAAATCCTTGTATCCTGATTCTCGGTAATTCAGGACAAGGAAAAAGCTATTTATTAAAGTTAATATTATGCAATATCTTAGAATCAGGAAAGAATGTTATATGCCTTGATCCAGAGCATGAGTATGTGGAACTAGCAGAAAATATAGGTGGATGCTTTGTAGATTTAATGAGTGGAGAGTATATGATAAATCCACTAGAACCAAAGACTTGGGATGAGGGAGGAAGTCCGCAGGACAAAGATGCTCCTCTTGCATTTAGACAAGCGACAAAGCTAAGTCAGCACATTAGTTTTTTAAAAGACTTCTTTAGGTGTTATAAAGATTTTGATGATAGGCATATTGATGTCATTGAAATTATGCTTGGCAAACTTTATACCAAATGGGGAATCAGTGACAGTACAAATTTCAGTAAATTAGAATCTGTTGATTATCCTATTCTTTCAGACCTTTATAGGTTAATAGAGGAAGAATATAAAGGCTATGATAAGGGAAAATATCAACTTTATACATCAGAATTATTACAGGAAATCTTGCTTGGACTCCATTCCATGTGCCAAGGTTCAGAAAGTAAATTCTTCAATGGGCATACCAATATAACCTGCAATCGATTTATTGTATTTGGAGTAAAAGGGTTATTACAGGCTAGTAAAAATGTAAAGAACGCATTACTGTTTAATGTATTATCCTTTATGTCAGATAAACTATTAACGGAAGGAAATACTGCAGCTGGTATTGATGAGCTGTATTTGTTCCTTACAAATCTGACTGCAATAGAATATATCCGTAACTTTATGAAGCGAGTGCGAAAGAAAGAATCAGCCGTAATACTTAGTAGTCAAAACCTTGAGGACTTCAATATTGAAGGCATTAAGGAGCTGACTAAACCGCTGTTTTCTATCCCAGCACACGCTTTTTTATTTAATGCAGGAAATATTGATAAGCAGTTTTATATGGATACCTTGCAACTTGAAGAATCAGAATATAACCTAATAAAGTTTCCACAGAGAGGAGTTTGTTTATATAAATGTGGTAACGAAAGATACAACCTTGTTGTCCATGCTCCAGAATATAAGGAAAAATTATTTGGAAAGGCAGGTGGAAGGTAGTGACTATTAAAAGTGCAGAATGGTCAAAGAAACATGAAAAAATCGAATCCTACCGGAAACAAAAGCAAGGCATTATAGATGATTTGAGGGTATGCATCAGATATACTCCAAACAGAGATAATGACTTGCTTTGTTTTATGGAACAGTATCTAAAGGCAGAAAAAAAGAATCGAGCCAAATTATTGGAGCAGATAAAGTATTGTATTAATGGTGAAGAATATGAAAATCCATTCCTTGCATATAACCATTATGATGAAAGGAGCATTGAAGAATTTGAGCATATTCTAAATGAATATATTGACCAACTAAAGCTCTCTGATGGAGAGTCTACGCAAGTATCTAGAATTATTGAAAGCACTATACTAAAAATAAATGAACTCCATGATATATGCCGCGGACAGCTAATAGACTCTTGGAGGAATGAAAGACTTACACAATATATTGTCACTGTTTCTAGGTATGCAGGATTTCAAAATGCTGAGGACATCATCGAAGCAATAAAGCAATGGTAAGGTGGTGAGGCTGTGGATTTAAGAGATCAGAACTTTGGAATTGAAATTGAGATGACAGGCATAACAAGAAGAAGAGCTGCTGAAGTAGTTGCCGAATATCTGGGTGAGATAGCTGAACATGAAGGTGGTGGTTATGACACTTATAGTGTAAGGGATAATGAAAACCGAAAGTGGAAATTTGTAAGTGATGGTAGTATTAGCTGTCAGAAAAAAGTGGGAAATAGAAAGCAAATAGCTGACAGAGAATACAGTGTAGAGCTTGTTAGCCCCATTTGTAAGTATGAAGATATCAAAAAGATTCAGGAGATGGTACGAAAACTTAGAGAGGCTGGAGCATTTAGTAATAAGTCCTGTGGAATCCATATTCACATTAATGCGGCACCTTTTGAGGCGTACCAATTAAGAAATCTTGTTAATATTGTAGCTGCAAAAGAAAATATAATATACAAGGCCTTGCAAGTGGATTCAGATAGGGAAAGACGGTATTGCAAAAAGATAGATACGGATTTTTTAGAGAAGTTAAATAACCAGAAACCAAAAACACAGAGTGGAATTCAAAAGTTATGGTATAAGGGTGGAGATGGCAGTCATCAACATTATCATGATAGTAGATACCATTGCCTGAATCTTCATTCTGTCTTTCAAAAGGGAACAATTGAGTTTCGTGCCTTTAATGGTTCCCTTCATGCTGGGAAGATGAAAGCATATCTTCAATTTTGTATGGCTATTACAGCTCAAGCATACAACCAAAGGTCAGCGAGTCCAATAAAAACTGTATCAGAAAATGAAAAATATACCTTCAGAGTATGGCTATTAAGACTTGGTTTAATAGGAGATGAATTTAAAACAGCAAGGAAACATCTCCTTGACCATTTAGAAGGAAATATTGCATGGAAGTCACCTGAACAGGCAGAAGCACAGAAAGAAAGGTTAAGGAAAAAGAGAGAAGTTGAGCTTTTGAATCCACAAGAAGAAACAATAGAAACACAAAATAATGATATGGCAATAGATGAGCAGGAGGAAGAATCTCCTGCTTTTACTATGTCTATGAATCAGTAGGAGGTCAGGATGAAAAGTAATAAATCAAATGAGTTAGCACCAGAAATTTTATATATCGCCTATGGAAGTAATTTAAATCTATCGCAGATGAAACAACGATGCCCTACTGCAAGAGTCATTGGAGCATCAGAAATAAAGGATTATGAGCTTGTATTTCGTGGTTCAAGATATAGTGCAGTGGCAACTATTGAACCATGTAAAGGAAGTAGCGTTCCCATTTTGCTATGGGGAATTCAAACAGAAGATGAGAAATCACTAGATAGGTATGAAGGTTATCCTAATTTTTATGGAAAGGAAAATATGGAGATTGTGTTAAATGGTAGGACTGTTTCAGCAATGGTTTATGTGATGACACCTGGTCATGAACTTGGAATACCATCAGAACGTTACAAAATATCCATTGAAGATGGCTATATGGATGTAGGATTTGATACAGATATTTTACAAAATGCAGTAGATAAAACTGTAGGTAAAATGGAGGATGAGATGAAAGATATAGGCGAACAGGGAAATTTATTCGGGATGAAATGGTGGTGATAATAAATGGCAGACCCTACAACCATAGGACTTATTGCAAAAGCAGCTATATCAGCATTATCAGATGAAAGGCTGAGAAAAGGTATAGGGTGGACTATTGCTGCAATCCTATCTCCATTTATTCTAATCATCGTGATTCTGTGTGGTCTGCTTTCAGGAACAGCAAATCATAACAATACTGCTATTCAATTATCCTTTCATGGAGGTGCTATATCAGAAAATATTCCTGAAGAATATCGAGGTCAGATAGAAGATATGCGTAATAGCTTTATAATGCTTGAAGAAAGAATAGAGGAAGTAAATGGTCAAATGGAAGATGGAGATAGTCTGGACTCCATAATGGTTAAGGCTATTTTTTATTCTCTGTATTTCGCCTCTGACCAGTCATCTGGCATAGATCAAGGTAAATATATTGACTGCTTTGTCACTTATGAGGAACGAACAAGAACCATAATTGACGCAGACGGAAATGAAGTAGAAGAAACATATCTTGTGGCAGTACCAATTGATACTCTCCCAGAAATCTATACAAATATTGAAACAAATATGGGAAAGGCAACTACTTATGAAGATATGGCCAATGCTAATGAAATCTATTACCGAATTAAGTATGGAGTTCCAGCACCAAGTGAAGGAGATGAATTTGGGGAATGGGGAGATTGGACACATAGCATTACTCCAGAAGAACTAGAGCAATTGTATCATGATTTGCCAGAAGGAGAGAATGGATCAGAGATAGTAAAGCTTGCTATGACAAGGCTTGGAGATCCCTATTCACAAGAAAGAAGAGGACAAGGAAATTATACAGATTGTAGTTATTTGACCATGTGGAGCTACAGACAGATTGGAATAATTATACCTGGAACTGCTGCGGAGCAAGGAAGATTTTGTGTTAATAATAATCTTACTGTTTCAAAAGAAGATTTAGTTCCTGGAGATTTAGTATTTTGGAGTCACAAGCCAAACGGCAGATTTATGAACATTACACATGTAGGAGTCTATGCTGGAAATGGAAAAGTAATAGATGCCGCATACTCGAAAGGACAGGTGGTATACAGAGATTTATTTGATTCAAACAAACAGGTTCTATATGGAAGACCACACATTTTAAAATAAAAGGAGGAGCTTATGCTAACTACAAAAGCAATATTTGAACGAAAGATTTCAGCATTTGATGCACAAGTATGTGTGATTAATGGAATTGAAGTAATGGATGAAAATGAATTTGAGGAATTTAGCAACAATCTATTAGATGACAGAACCTTTATTGCAGATAGAAAAGAAGAAATGTATATAGATTCTACAGGACAAATCCATGGACTGCTTGCACTAAATAAAGATAGTGGAGATGGGATTTTAATTGATAGTCAAGGATATGATTATCCAAGATATGTTGCATTTATGCCAAATATTAAGACATATATAGATGAGCAAATTTCTATCGTTACAGAGCAAATAATTAAGGAATCTGCTAAAAATACTTCAAATGGTAGTTGGGCTATTTATTTTAATGAGATAGAAGAATCCTATGGAATAGTTGTAAAAGAAAACAATGGTATTGGAACTTTACTCTTAGATGAACTAACAAGCAGAGATGAAATCGCAGAAATTGAAGTACTCGATGACTGCTTTGATATGACAATATATCTTGACTATTGTAGTAATTTAGACGAAGAAATAAAGTCAAGTCAAAACATGAATATGTAGGAGGATGAGAGAATGGATAATATAGAAAAGACAATTCGTATCTTAAAGATTGAGCCACAAAACTTACCTTATAAAAAAGAAATAGCGAATGATTTGGAGGGTATTCAAGGAGAGGTTGAGGGATTATTTGAATGTATTTATTTAGATGATAATTGTATTTTAGTATGTAATGAAGAAGGAAAATTAAATGGGATGGAATTAAATAGAAGGGTTGGTAATGACATCATTGCTGGTCCTTTTTTTATTGTAGGGGATAGTGAAGATGGAGAATTTGCATCCTTAAGCGATGAGCAAATAGAAAAATACACACAAGAATTTGGAAAGGTTCAAGAATTTACTGGAGAAGAACCAGAGGCACAACCAAGGATGGAGTTTATAGGATTTGATTTTTAAAATAAGATTATAAGTTTTTAAGTAGCAGGTAGTAATGAAGGCAACTATAAAAAGCAGTCTGTTTCAATGAGAACAGCAAAAGTAAAGGAGAATGCATATGACATTTAATGAATATGTAGAAAGAGTAAAAAGAGAAGTTAAAGATTATTTGCCAGAAGAATATAAGGATGTAAATCCAGAAATTAATGTGGTCAGAAAAAATAATGGAGAGGAATTAACAGGACTTACTTTGCGTGGAGAAAGTAATATTTGCCCTAATATTTACCTGAATTCCTTTTATGACTTACATCAGGAGGGTATGAAGGTCAGTGAGACTATGAGTAAGATTGGTGAGATTTTTCAAAGAGAAATAAAAAGAACACCGCAGTTTAATTTAGAAGACTTCACCTACAACAATATGAAAGATAACCTATATTATACGGTCATTAATGCAGAGAAAAATGAAAAGTTATTACAAGATATTCCCCATCAAAGAAGAGTGGATTTAGCAATTGTGTATCGGGTGAATGTATGCATATCGGAAGAAGGTACAGGAAGTATTTTATTAAATAATGAACATTTAAAAGTTTGGGGTGTGGATCACAGAGAAGTTCATGACCAAGCAGTAAGAAATATGCCAAGGATATTGCCGTATAAATTTGAAAATATGAATGATATTATCGCAGAGCTTATGGGAGAGGATGTCGAGCTATTTGAGGAAATGGCAGGAGAAAATATGATGTGGGTACTAAGTAATGATAAAAGAATGCAAGGTGCAGCATATATTTTTGATGAAAAAGTAATGTCTTCTATTGCAGAGAAATTGGGTGGAGATTTTATTGTATTGCCATCTTCTCTCCATGAAGTAATCATAATAAAAGAAGAAGATATTATGGTAGAAGAAAATATAGATTTAGAATTTATTCAAAGGATGGTTTCAGAAGTAAATGAGAGTCAAGTAGAACCTGATGAAGTGTTATCTGATGCAATTTACCGTTATAGTTCTAAGGATAATAAGCTATCACTTATAGAAGAATTTGAACAATCACAAGGCATGGATATGCAAATGTAAGTAGAAAAGGAGGGTTTATAGAATGAGTATATCAACGGAAAAAGCAACGCTACAGGTAATTTTTCAAAAGGAAAAGTTAGAAGCATTACGGTTTTATATGAACGAAAAGGATCTGACTGTAGAGGGAGAATTGCAAAAACATATTAGTAGTATCTACGAGAAATATGTTCCATCAGCTACTAGAAGATATCTAGAGAGAAATGATAATGAACAGGAGAACCAGACGGAACCAACGGCCCCTATTAGTGAAAGTTCATCAGAAGTTACTCCAATAACTACCTCTAATCGTGGCAGAAGAAGGACTGAAAGGGTGCAAAGTGAACAGGAAGAAGTTCCTACAGAAACTACAAATGCAGAAGAAATTGAAGAGTCTCAAGAGCAGACAGAAGGTGAAAATCAGGGAATGGTCATGAGTATGTAGTGACTATTCCTTTTCTGTTTTTGTAATGGATTTATTAAAAATTGAATAAAATGAAGGAGGTATGTTTGAATGAAAAAAGATACTATTAGCGTAAGTCTTGAGGCAGAAAAGCTAAGAGCAATCAAGAAATATATGGAGAAGAAAGAAATTGATGTAGAAGATGAACTAGCAGAACAGCTACAAAAGCTTTATGAGAAGCATGTGCCAGTCAATGTCAGAGAATATATTGATGAAAAGAATGAGGAAGAAAGTAGAGCTAAAACACCAAAAAAACCAGCTAAAAATACTGGCACTACAACTTCCACATCCACTCTACAGGAATAAAACCATTTTGGGGGCGATATTTGCCCCTGTGTGCTATTGTATGGACGAGAGTGGCACAAGTTATCCTTAACGAAAGATAAAACGATTTGTGGGCGAATTTGCCGAGAG
This sequence comes from Firmicutes bacterium UBA1535, assembly GCA_002323775.1. Taxonomy (GTDB): domain Bacteria; phylum Bacillota; class Clostridia; order Tissierellales; family Sedimentibacteraceae; genus UBA1535. Next base: position 14,188 of record DCPV01000093.1, read on the forward strand.
GTATGAATAGAGTAGATTAAGCATTACGATACTTGGATTTTAGGAGAATATGAGCCTAAAAGGTAAGTGAACCCCCCAATTGATTTTGGTGCAGGATAAAGAGAGGTGGTCGCAAGCGACCTCCTCTCGCTCACATCGCCCGGCAGTGCCGTGCGATTGAAAGAATTAAGGAAGGTGGTCAAGAAATAGGGTTTGTGTCTATCAAGGTGGTCAGCATTTAGAATAAAACCCATAAAATAAGCACTTGTCAGTGTCATATAGAGGTGGTCAAGTTAAAAGAAGAGAAATTTGAGGTGAAGTTAAAGTGGCAGAAATAAAGAGTACATCAAAGAAACGGACAGCAGTATGGATCTATCCTGAAACAATAGAAAAGATGGATAGCTTGCTTGAAGGAGATAATTGTAAAAGTCGAAGTGAGTTTATAGATAAGGCGTTGAACTTTTATATGGGATACCTTGTAAGTGAGGATACTACAGGATATCTATCAAAGATACTTATATCAGCCATGCAAGGAATAATGAAAGAAACAGAAAACAGAAATGCTAGCAATTTATTTCGTCTATCTGTTGAAATGAGTATGATGATGAATATACTTGCAGCTGGTTTAGAAATTAGTGATGAAGAACTTCGTAGTCTTCGAGGAAGGTGTGTTCAGCAGGTGAAAAAAACAAGAGGTAAAGTATCCATGGAGGAGGCGATAAAGTTCCAACAAGGAATTGGAGAGTGATAATTTATGCCAAGGCTTATTTTAAAGTGCCCATATCTAAAAGGTGGAGGTAAAAGAACATCAGCTCACCTTGAAAACTTGGTAAATTATATAGCTACTCGTGATGGAGTAGAAAAGATAAAAGTTGAAAATAAAAATCTTCCTTCTACATTAAGGCAAGAAGAATTAATTGCTCAGATAATTAAGGAGTTCCCAAACACAAAGAATCTATTTGAGTACGAAGATTACATCAAGGAATCTACAATAGAGAATGCATCAGAATTTATTGGGGTTGCAATGGAGCAAAATGTTGATAAAATCAGCAAACGAAAAAATTATGTGGATTATATTGCAAATAGACCAAGGGTAGAAAAAATGGGAAAGCATGGGTTGTTCACAGGCGGTGATGATACTCTGATGCTTAGCAAAATAGCAGATAACGTTGCAAATCATACAGGAAACATATGGACTCCGATTATATCACTTAGACGAGAAGATGCTGCAAGACTTGGTTTTGATAATGCTGAAAGCTGGCACAATTTGCTTTCTTACTATGCTATAGATATAGCTGAATGTTTAAAGATAAAGCTTGAAAACTTTCAGTGGTATGCAGCATTTCATAATGAGGGGCATCATCCTCATATTCATATGATTTGTTACTCTACAGATCCTAAAGAGGGATACCTTACTAAAAAAGGTATAGAGAAAATGAAATCAGGATTTGTAAAAAATATCTTTGGTCAGGAACTAGAGGGAATTTATATAGAGCAAAGTAAAAGACGAGATGAGTTGAAACAAGAATCAAGGGAAGTATTAATCAAACTAATTACTGAGATGAAAAATGGCACAATGCAGAATAGCAATATTGAAGAAAAGTTAATAAATCTTTCCGATCGTCTGAAATTTACTAATGGAAAAAAACAATATGGTTATTTACAGCCACAGCTTAAAGCAATGGTAGATGAGATTGTAGATGAGCTTGCAAAGGATGAAAAGATTAGTAAGGCATATGCTCTTTGGTATGAAATGCGTAATGAAGTGCTTTATAATTACATGGGTAATTTGCCTGAACCTCTTCCTTTATCACAGCAAAAAGAATTCAAGTCAATTAAAAATATGATTATTAAAGAGGCGGATAATTTCAATAAAGGAACTATTACCTTTGAAGAAGTAACTGATGATAATATTGATATTACTGATGAAAGAATAGATAAAGCAATAGATGATGTATTTATAAATGATACTGGATTTATTGAAATAGAAGGTTATACTTTAGATTTAGTTAGTGAAATAGAAGTTAATGATGATACCACTGAAGATGTTTACTTAAAATGGAGTGATGAATATAAAGAGGCTCGTGAATTTTTATTTGGCACAGATGATATAGTACAAGATTTAGAAAGAGCTTTTGAGATGTTTGTATTAGAAGCAAAAAATGGGAATGCTCTTGCCATGTTTGATATTGGAAGAATGTTTGCAGACGGACTTGGTCGAGAGATTGATGTATCAAAAGCTTATGAGTGGTATCAAAAGGCTCTTGCAGCTTTTTATAAGGTTGAAGATAAAAAGCCATGGAAATATACAGAATATCGTATAGGTAAAATGCAGTTACAAGGTCTTGGTACAGAAGAAAGCTATGAAGAGGCTTTCTATTGGTTCACTTTATCAGCAGAACAAAAATATAAATTTGCCGAGTATTCCTTGGGTGGACTTTATTATAGGGGGCAAGGCGTAGAACAAAGCTATATAAAAGCTTTTAATTTGTATTTAAGATCTGCAAAACAGGGTTTCCCATATGCTGATTTTGAAGTTGCAAAGATGTATAATGATGGAGTAGGAACCTATAAGAATGAAAAAGAATCAAATAAATATTTTCATTCTGCATTCATCGGTTTTGAAAAGTTAGAAAAGCAAAGCAATGATGATAAAATACAATATAGACTTGGCTGGATGCTTCAAAATGGGATTGGTACTGAAAAGGATATAGAGAGAGCAAAAAAGTACTATGAAAAGTCTGCAAAGCTAGGAAATTTCTTTGCTTGTTACTCACTTGCAAAATTAATCCTTTCAGAAGAAAATCCAACTATAACAGAAATAAAGAAAGCAGTTGAATATTTAGAACAGGCATCGACAAGTGGTAATCAATTTGCACAGTATTCTCTTGGCAAGTTTTATCTTAACGGAAAATATGTGGAGAAGGATATTTATAAAGTTGTAGGACTGTTTGAACTATCATCAGAGCAGGGGAATGAGTATGCAGCATATCAGCTAGGCAAGTTATACCTTAAGAGGGAGGATATACATAAAGACATTCCGACAGCAATAAAATGGTTACTTATATCTGCAGAAAAAGGAAATCAATATGCGCAGTATTTATTGGGGAAATTATATTTGACGGGTGAAGGTGTACCAAAAAATAAAGAAGAGGCAATAGAATGGTTTACATTATCGGCAAAGCAAGGAAATGAATATGCAAAGCTTTTTCTTGAAAATATGGATAAATTTAAAGAACCATCTGCATGTCTTACGGTAACAAGAATGTTCCATCATATGAGTAAAATATTTGAAGATAATATTCCTCTTAAATCATCAGGGGTAGGATTAAAGATAGATAGTAAGCTTATGAGGAAACTAAGAGAAAAGAAAGCAGCACAAGGGCATAAGAGAGATGAGCATGAGCAGGACATGAAACTGTAAATATAATAATTGTAATAATTCAGATAATTATATTTGATAAAAAGAATAAATGGTGTAAAATAAGTATACTTGTAATTATAATATTTGATTAAATTAAAATGGTTTTTACATATTTGAATGAATATTTAAATAGACTTAGGAAGGAATGTATAACTCATGAATAATTTAGAATCAATATCACAAATATTTCAAAATAAAATATTCCGTATTCCAGATTATCAGCGAGGTTATGCATGGCGGAAAGAACAATTAATTGATTTTTGGGATGACATTATGAACCTTCAAATGTATAGATACCATTATACTGGGCTTTTATCTCTTAAAGAACTCAATCGAAAATCAACTGAAAGATGGAATAATGATTTATGGCTTTTGGATAGTGGATATAAAGCTTGTCATGTTGTAGATGGTCAACAAAGACTTACAACGATTTCAATCCTATTAAATGAGATAATAAATTTTGTTAAAGCTATTGATGAAAACAAAGACAAAAATGATGAGGAGATAGTTCTAGCTTATGAAACTATTAAGGACATCAGAACAAAGTATATTTCACGAAAACAGCCGCCTCATAATATTATAACCACATATTTATTTGGTTACGAAGAAGATAACCCAAGCTTTGAATATTTGCAATATAAAGTCTTTGGTCAACAATTTTCAAAATCAATACAAGAAACATATTATACTAAAAACTTAAAATATGCTAAAGAGTTTTTTGGGAATTGCCTTTCACAGTTATATGAGGATGAAGGATTAGAGGGTATTGAAAAGATTTATAAAAAGCTTACACAAAAATTGATGTTTAATATTCATGAAATTGAAGATGACTATGATGTTTTTGTAGCTTTTGAAACGATGAATAATCGTGGAAAAAAACTTACCAACCTTGAACTTTTGAAAAATCGATTAATTTATTTAACTACTCTGTTTGATCACAACAAACTTGATGAATACAATAAAAATGCTCTTAGAAAGAAAATTAATGATGCATGGAAAGAGGTTTATTATCAGCTTGGCAGGAATAAAAAGGTATCGCTTTATGATGATGAGTTTTTGAAAGCACACTGGATTATGTTTTTTCAATATTCTCGTCAAAAAGGTAATGATTATATTAAATTTTTATTAAATAGATTTTCAGCAAAAAATGTTTTTGAAAAACAAATCATACCTATTGTAGAAGAGACTAGTGAAGAAATAATGGATTTAGATTCTGATGAAGATATTATAACTGACGAAGAAGTTGTAGCAATTGCAAAGCTTGAGCCTAGTGATATCGATACTTATGTACTAAGTCTAAATGAAACAGCTAAATATTGGTACTATACATTTTTCCCTAATGAGAGTAATTTAACAGATGATGAAAAAATATGGCTTGATAAATTAAATCGAGTAGGTATTGGATACTTTAGACCTCTTGTTACATCTGCAATAACACCATCTTCAAAGTCAACAAGCATTGAAAGGGTAGAACTGTTTAAGCAAATAGAACGGTTTATATTTGTTTGCTTTAGAATGGGTACATTTCAATCTAGTTATAAAAGTAGTGATTATTATAGAAAAGCAAAGGATGTTTATGCTGGGGTTATTTCTATAAATGAAGTTGCCAATGATCTTAAAACTACAACAGATAATGATATAAAAGCTGCAATTAATAATTTTATGACTAGAATAGATAAAAGGTTTGATAACGGTGATGGGTTTTATGGATGGAAAGATTTAAAATACTTGCTTTATGAATATGAATATAGTTTAGCAGTTAAAGGTAATATTGAAAAACTTGACTGGAACTTATTCACTAAAACTGAGAAAGATAAATTAACTATAGAGCATATTCTTCCACAAACACCTTCTAAGTGGTATTGGAAGAATCAATTTAGAAAATACACTGATGCAGAAATAAAAATTCTTTCTTCATCTATTGGGAATCTTCTTCCTCTTGCGCAGAGTATAAATTCGAGCCTACAAAATGATAGCTTTGATGATAAAAAAACAAGTAACTCCGCTGGAAGGCGAGGTTATGAAAATGGTTCTCACAGTGAGATAGAGGTGTCAAAGGAAGATGATTGGAGCGACATGCATATTTATAATCGTGGCTTAAAGTTACTTTCATTTATGGAAGGGCGTTGGATGTTTAAGTTAGCAGGAAATGAGCAAAAATCAGAACTTATACACATTAATTTTATTTTCGATGAAAGAGAGGAAGTTCCAGAAGTACCTGAATTTACAGAGATAAAAGTAACACCGGCATTTAACAAAGATATAAATGCTAGCAATACACAGCAATTAAGACTAGCTTTTTGGACAGGCTTTGTTGATTATTGCAAGTCAGTCAGTAGAGATACTGATATTGGTAGGCGTAAACCTTCAACAGATAATTGGTATGATGTTGCAATTGGAGGTAATGGATATCATATATTTTTAAATATAATTGGAAAGAAGACTTTAAAAATTGGTTTATATGTCTATGATAAAGAGACCTTTGAACGTCTTGAATCAAAAAAACAAGAAATTGAAGCAATGTGTGGATTTGCACTTGATTGGTATTCTAGCCGAGAGTCTAGTACTCAAAAAAGGATATTATATTCCATAAATACTGATATTTATAATGAAGAAAATCAAAAATATTGCTATGACTGGTTAATTAAACATTCTGATAAATTAAAATTAGCACTTCACACGTACGATCCAAGTGATATAAGAGCTGTTGAACCAAAAGTGAATATCGGTAATACGTTAACAAAGGATATGGCTGAAGTTGCATATAGGATTGCAAAGAAAGTATATCTAGGAGACTTAGGTAGAACTGAAGGAAGAAATGAAATAGTTAAGTTAACTGGAATGAATGAAGGATCTGCTGGAGACTATGTAACTGATTTTCTTGCTATGATGAACGGAGAGCAATATGCAAGAACACTAAATGAATATTCAACTCGCTATTTTTTGGATAATATTTTAAAGGATTTTGGAATTGAATATTTAAAGAGTGCTCTTTTAGCTTGTAAAAAACATGCTAAGTACTATGCCTCTCTTAGTAGAGGAAGACTAGCATATGTAGAACGATTAGTTGAGGAATTTGAGAAATTCATTAAATGATGTTTTAAATTGCAAAAATCTTATGTCCTTGCAATGTAACTATAAATAAAAATGAAATTACAACCTTTTAAGCTAGAGGCTGTTTTTCTATGCCTAAAATTAAAAAGAGAGATAGGTCGTTATGAATAAATATAAAATTAATTAGGAGGAAATCTATGAGTACTTATATTCATTTTACAGAAGAACAAAAACTAAGAGCTAATGAAGTTGATCTTGTAGAATTTTTGCAAAGGCAAGGTGAGAAACTATTGCCATCAGGTAGAGAAAAAAGAATTGCAAGTGACCATAGTATTACAGTTAGAGGTAACGAATGGTACGATCATGCATTAGAGCAGGGAGGTCTTGCAATTGATTTTATACAAAACTTTTATGGCTTATCTTTTCCAGAGGCAGTAACAAAGCTCCTTAGTGGTGAACAAGGTGAGTTATATAGTAAGGCAAAAGAAAGAAAGCAAATAAAACGAAAACCATTTGTACTCCCTCCGAAGAATTCAGATATGCGAAGGGTTTTTGCGTATCTCATTAAAAATCGTCATATTGATCGTGATGTGGTTAGTTTCTTCGCTAAACAAAAATTACTCTATGAAAGTTGTGAACAATCTGCAAACAAGACGAAAGAATATCATAACGCAGTATTTGTAGGCTATGATGAAAATGGAGTTCCTTGTCATGCACACAAACGTGGAATTTATTCTCATGGTAATGGATTTAAAGGTAATATTGAAAGCGGTAATCCATGTTATAGTTTTCATTACACAGGAATAAGTAACAGACTCTATGTTTTTGAGGCTCCCATTGATATGCTGTCTTTTATTACAATATATAAAAACATCCATTGGCAGGAGCACAGCTATGTCGCATTGTGTGGAGTATCGGAACAAGCAATGCTTAAAATACTCGAAATTAATTCTAATTTAAATCATGTTCTATTATGTTTAGACCATGACGCAGCCGGTATTGAAGCAAGTGAAAAATTTCAGGATTTACTTTCTAAGAAAGGAATTAAATGTAGCAGATTGCTTTCTAAATGCAAGGACTGGAATGAAGATATTAAAGAAAGCTTCAACCTCTCAGCAATTCCATCCGAGGATCACCCACAATATATTATTCGTGATGAGGTTTACTTTGAAATTCAAAAATATATTAAAGAAATTAATAAGAATGACAATTCACTTTCAAAACTAAATACCTTATTAAAAAAATGTAATACTGATGATACAGAGCAGATGGTTGAAAATTTAAAACAACTGTCTGCTCTTTCTTTATGCCTTGCATCCAATGAATACAGACAGATGGGCTATCTTTCAGAAGGAGACATATTGCTTACTAGATTATATTACGGATTCAAGGCATACCAGAATCGAAGCAAGCTTAATAACCGTTTATTAGATATTCAAAAGGAGATTGAACAGATTGAAAATCAGCAAGGTGTTATATGTGAAAAAGAAAAGAAAGATATTGCCAAGAGCTACGAATCTATTGCTGGGCACTGTCTAAAGGTAATTATTACTATTGAACAGCAGCAACAAAAGCAAGAGCATAAACCAAAACAGCTATTGCTGATGTAATGAAGAACTGTGAAAAGTTGTTCACATGTTTAAGACAATTTGAAAATGGAGGTTAATTTAATGCAATCACAGGTACTTTTATTGATAGGAGTTGGTACCATAATGTTTTTAGTTATTGGTGGATTGTCTTTACTTGCTCATTATTATACCTTAAATGGAATCAAATCTAAAACAGTAGGAGATGGGCAACATGGAGTTGCTCGTTTCGCAACGCAAAAGGAAATTATTAAAACATATGAGCATATTCCTTTTAAAGTATCACAATGGAGAAAGGGTAAGAATCTTCCACGTGATGAGAGTGGTAATTTGATACAGGGGTTAGTGGTTGGATGTAAAGGAAATAAAGGAGATATTGTAGGTCTTGTAGATACAGGAGATGTTCACTGTCTTATGATAGGAGCAGCAGGGGTTGGTAAAACAGCTTTTTTTCTATATCCAAATTTAGAATATGCATGTGCGAGTGGGGTGAGTTTTATAACTACTGATACAAAGGGAGATTTAGCAAGAAACTATGGAACAATAGCAAAAGAGAATTATGGATATAAAGTTGCAGTTATTGATTTAAGAAATCCCACACGCAGTGATGGAAATAACCTTCTGCATTTAGTAAACAAGTATATGGATGCATATCGAGAAAACAACAATAATCTATCTGTAAGAGCCAAAGCAGAAAAATATGCAAAGATAATTTCAAAGACAATCATAAATTCAAATGGTGACAGTTCAGCTTATGGACAAAATGCATTCTTCTATGATGCTGCTGAAGGACTTTTGACAGCAGTTATTTTATTGGTAGCAGAATACCTTCCTCCTACTGTGGAAGATGGGTATGTAATAGATACAAGGCATATCATCAGTGTATTTAAATTGGTTCAGGATTTAATGGCTCCAAGCAAAGTAAAAGGCAAAAGTCAGTTTCAATTATTGATGGATAAACTACCACCTGAACATAAAGCAAGATGGTTTGCAGGTGCAGCACTTAATTCAGCAGAGCAAGCAATGGCATCTGTTCTATCTACAGTACTATCAAGACTCAATGCCTTTCTTGATTCTGAAATGGAACAGATATTGTGTTTTGATACAACAATTGATGCAGAAACCTTCTGTTATGAAAAGTCTGCAATCTTTCTCATTCTTCCAGAGGAAGATAACACAAAATATTTTATGGTCAGTCTATTTTTGCAACAGTTCTACCGTGAAATGTTAACAGTGGCAGATGAAAATGGTGGTAAGCTTCCTAATCGTGTGATGATTTACGCAGATGAAATAGGTACAATTCCAAAGATAGAATCCTTTGAAATGATGCTTAGTGCAGGACGTTCAAGAAGAATTTCTATTGTACCTATCATTCAATCCTTTGCACAGCTTGATAAAAATTATGGTAAGGAAGGCAGCGAGATTATAACTGACAACTGCCAGCTTACCATATTTGGAGGGTTTGCACCAAACTCAGAAACAGCTCAAGTTCTATCAAAAGCACTTGGAAGCCGTACTGTTATGAGTGGGAGTATCAGCAGAGGAAAAAATGACCCTTCTCAAAGTTTACAGATGATAGAGCGGCCATTACTTACAGCTGATGAATTAAAATCCTTACCAAAAGGAAACTTTGTCATCATGAAAACTGGAGTACATCCCATGCAGACGAAACTTCGTTTATTTTTAGATTGGGGCATTACTTTCGATAAACCATATGCGATGGAAGAAAAGTCTCATCGTAAGGTACGCTATGCCGATATGCAAACCTTAGAAGAAAATGTTGTTCGTCAGTATATGACTGAGGTAATAGAGGAAGACGAAGAAGGTACTACCGAATCTACTGTAAAGAGGCAAGGAGGTATACTTCATACTCCTGTACATGAACAAACTGGAGCAAGTAAAGCAGATTCAAAACGTAAATCAATACTCAGGACATAGGGGGTGTTTTATTGAGTTTTTTTTGGATGATTTACAAAGAGGAACTTCCATCTCGTGCTAAGTGTGTATATATGTATTTGAAAGATAGATGTGATGCAAAAGGTGAGTGCTGGCCAGCCATTAATACAATTGCAAAAGATACATCATTGTCAAGAAGTACAGTGAAGAGAGCCATAGCTGATTTAATCAGTTGTGGCTTGCTTAGAAAAGAATCACGTTATAGGGAGAATGGCAGTAACTCCTCTAATCGATATTTTTTAATCAGAGAGTAACTTTTTTAGTAATAGATTAAGGAGCATGAAAAAGCACGTATTTCCCACCAAGGGGAAATTACGTGTTTTTTATGGACTGAGGTTAGGTTCATAGTGAACCAACCTGAAGGACTCACTTTAAGAATATTTTTAACGTCAGAAAAAGAACAATATACTAATTCCATAAATTAATATAGAATATGGACCGATTGTTTTGCAATTAACATCAATTAAGTATCATTTATATTTGTTTCGAATTTTTATTTTATGTATTGACAGCAATTTATGATAATGATATAATAACGATTAAGCAAATGCTTAATCATTTATATGAAAGGAGAAACTATTATAATCAATAAGGCAGTAAATTATATATTGCTTTCTTGTAGATGAAATGTGAAAGATATCTTAGAAAAAGGTTTAGAACACATTAGAGAATAATTAAAAAAATTTGGGAGGTATTATTATGAAAAAAACATTTAGACTTGAAGGTTTAGAGTGCGCAAACTGTGCGGCAAAAATGGAGAAGGCTATTAATGAGCTTGATGGTGTGAAGGAAGCCACTGTAAACTTTATGACTCAAAAACTTGTTATTGAGGGTGAAGATGAAAAAATGCATACAATTATACAAGAGGCAGAAAAAATCGTAAAGAGAATTGAACCTGACACTGTTATGAAAAAGGCTTAAAGGGAGTGTGAAAATGAATAAACGTCTTTGGAGAATAATTATTGGTGCAATATTATTTATTGCTGCCATAGTAATTGATGTAAATATTGAATGGTTAAATATTGCTCTATATCTAATCAGCTATATAATTGTAGGTGGAGATATAGTTATGAAAGCAGTTAAAAATATTTTTAGAGGTAAAGTTTTTGACGAAAACTTTTTAATGTCTATTGCTACTATTGGTGCAATGTTAATTGGTGAGTATCCAGAGGGTATTGCAGTTATGCTGTTTTATCAAGTTGGTGAACTATTTCAAAGTTACGCAGTTGATAAGTCAAGAAGGTCAATTGCAGACGCTATGGACATACGACCAGATTATGCTAATGTTAAAAGGGGCGATGAAGTTATAAAAGTTGACCCTGATGAAGTACAAATTGGTGACATAATTGTAATTAAACCAGGGGAAAGAGTTCCGCTTGATGGTAAGGTAATTGAAGGAAATTCAACGGTTGATACATCAGCACTTACAGGTGAGTCTGTTCCTCGTGAGGTAGAAATAGGGCATGAAATCCTAAGTGGATGCATCAACGTTAATGGAGTTATTATAGCAGAAGTTACAAAGGAATATGGAGAATCTACAGTAAGTAAGATTCTTGATTTAGTTGAA
>DCPV01000215.1 GCA_002323775.1 Firmicutes bacterium UBA1535
AATAGAAGCTGTAGATAGCCAAAATCCAGCATCATTGTCAAAGAAAATACACGATATATTGCGTGAAGAACTTAATTTTACCGGAGTCATAATGACAGATGATTTGTATATGGATGCTATTAAAAACTTTGTCAGCGAAGAAAAAGCAGCAATATCTGCAATTTTAGCTGGCAATGATCTAATTTGCTGCACTAACTTTGAAACACAAATTCCAGCGGTAATTAATGCAGTAAATGAGGGAATAATCAGTGAAAATCAAATAGATGAATCAGTTTTACGCATATTAAGTTGGAAAAACAAGCTCGGTATTTTAAAGTAATATTAATGATAATCTAAAATAAACTTTTATTATTTTAGATTATTTTTTTTCACATCTTTTATATACTTTAGTGTTTTTCACTGGAAAAAATTTTAAAAATAATATATAATAGATTACAAACAATATTTTAATGGAGGGCTTAAATGAGTTATCAAATCGAAATTATTAAGTTTATTCAATCATTTAGCAATAGCTTTTTTGATTTTTTATTTCAAGCAATTACCTTGTTTGGAGAAGAATCTGTCTTAGTTTTATTATCAGTATTTGTGTTTTTAAGTATTGATAAAAACAAAGGTTATAAATTAATATTTACAATTGCATCCGGAACCTGCTTTAATTCTTTAATCAAAAATATCGCTAAATTTGAGCGACCTATAGGCGTAGAGGGCATATTATCTAAGCGTGTTCATACAGCAACAGGATACTCCTTTCCAAGCGGACATACTCAGGCTACTTCAACATTTTGGTCGTCTATATCTATAATATTTAAGAAAAGGGCATTGTATATATTTTCTCCAATCATAATCGTGCTTGTTGCGATTTCAAGGCTGTATCTTGGTGTTCACTGGCCTTCAGATGTTATATTTGGAGCAATATTTGGTGTTATATGGGCAATTTTAATTGACAAGGCTTTTGATTACATCCAAAAATCTAAAAACTATACTGCACTTATAATTTTATCTATTTTATTTGCTATATTGGCATTTTTTATTGGTGATGATGATTTTTTCAAATCAGCAGGCTTGTTGCTTGGATTATCAGTGGGCTATATAATTGAAAATAAATATATAAATTTAGATATTAATATGCCAATAAAAAATAAAATAATAGTTTATTTACTCCTAATTGGAGGCTTATTCATAATAAAAAGCTTGTTGAAGCTTGTATTTCCAGAAATGCTGATATTTAGTATGTTAAGATACTTTTTAGTAGGTTTTTGGGGTTTTGGAATTGTACCTATTATCGCAAGTAACTTAAATAAAAAAACAGTGTAGAGCATTTACTTTACACTGTTTTTTTATTTCTATTAATTAGAATTTTTTGTACGTTCTCTTATTTTTACCAATTCCTCAGGCATATTAACATCTGCATTATCTATATAATCAGTTAACATTTTAGTATAAGTTAATGTTCTATATTGGTTGAGTACATCTTCCTTATCAGCTTTATCAAAAGTATCTATTATATCTACAAGCTTTATGATATGGTAACCAAACTCTGATTTTACAGGTTCACTTATTTGACCTATATCCATTGAAAATGCTGCGTTAGAAAACTCAGCGACCATCTCATCTGCTTTAAAATATCCTAAATCTCCTCCTGAAGTTGAACTTGGACATGTAGAAATGTCCATAGCCAGGTCTTCAAATTTTTCACCCTCGTCCAATTTTTTCTTTACATCTTTAGCTTCTTCTTCGGTTGCTACAAGTATATGGCTTGCTCTAATCTGTTTAAGAGCATTAATATTTTTCTTATAAAATTCCTCTAATTCAGATGCAGATGGATTAGTTTTCGTAATTTCTTCTGCCTTAGCCTTTAAGAAATAATTTACAAGAAATTGATTTTTTATATTTTGTTTATAGCTTTCTTCTGTTAAATTATTTTTTGTTAGAAATTCATTAAAATCTCCTGTTTTAGCATACTCAGTCTTAATTCTATCATACTCTGTATCCACTTCTCTGTTAGTAACCTTAGTATTAGCTAAATTCGCTTCGTTTGACAAAACCTTATCCAATATAATCTGTTCTAATGCTATTTCTTCTATTCTTTTTTTGACATTCTCATCGTCTTTTAGCTTATCCCACTGTTCTTTGTATTGCTCTTGATATTGAAGTATATTTTTTTCTAAAGTGAAGTTAAATTCATCCATTGTCACTTCGTATTTAGTTTTTCCTTCGTTTCCATTATCCTTTGGATCCTTACCCTTATCAGAGCAAGCTACCATCTGTAATGTCATAGCTCCTACTATTGCAAGTAAAGATATTTTTTTAATTAATTTCAATTTGTAACCCTCCTAAGTATACTTTAGCACTTTTTACATTCTAACATAAATCATTTAGAAAATAAACAATAATTTTTCTGCAATTATAATTTTACATTATTTATCTTAAATTAATCTTATTATTATTAAAAAAATCAAATTAATAAATATAGCGATAAGTTTTTTATACAACTCCTCGCTATATCGCCATTTATCCAATATAAGTCATAATTTCATCAATTGGCTTTCTTACTTTATTGCGTACTTTATCATTATTTGCATATCCTACTGCTAAAACAAGACGAATGTTTTTGTTTTCTGTAAGACCTAATATTTCTTTGAGCTTTTCACGGTCTACCGAACCCATTATACAAGTTGATAATCCAAGCTCTGTTGCAGCATAGCAAATATTTATAGTCGCTATACCAACATCCCCTTGAGCATATTTTTGACTGACACCGCCAATCAGTTTAGCCTCCTCCTCGCAAATAACGATAAATGCTGGAACATTATTTGTAAATTTATTAAGCCCGGCAGTCTGTGTGCACTTAGCAACAAGCAAGGATTTTTCTTCGTTATTTACTACTACAAAGCTCCAAGGCTGTGAGTTACAAGCAGATGGTGATAAGCGTGCAGCATCTATACATTTAACTAATAACTCCTTATCCACCTTTTTATCCATAAAGTCTCTACAGCTTTCTCTTTTATTAATAAGTTCAAAAAACGACATTTCATTCCTCCTAAAATAGTATTTTAATTACATCGGTAATTTTCTTATATTATATCAAGTCATGAAATAATTGTCTATAATTGATTTTTACATTCTAACCTTATCTCTGTGTCTCTGTAATCTTTGTTAAAATTTTAACACTGTTTTAGTTGAATAATTTTCTTTGCTATAGTATAATTGTTATATTAAGGATACAAAACAAAATATTTTTTAATATATATATGACTAATTTCTACACTTGATTAAAAAATTCAAATTTAGGAGGTAAGACTATGAATACCGGAGCAACATCATGCTTTTTTATGGCAGGAATGTTTTTAATTTTATCTATTATTTTTGCTCTATCTAAGGAAAAAGGTGCTATGCTATTAGCCGGGTTTAATATGCTTCCAAAATGGAAGCGAGAACATTATGATAAATTAAAAATGAGTAAAGATACGAGAGATAAATTTTTTATTTGGTTTTTGTTATGTTTGGTTGGTGGAATATTATCTCATTTCTTTTCAAGCTATATTTCAATTATTGTTTTTATCATTTGGATAATACTATTTCTAAAGGATTTTAATATTGACGTCGAAAAAGCATTTAGTAAATATAAATTATAAAATTTTATCTGAATTTCATAATTTATACTTATGGAGATTGTTTCTCCTATTTTTATTATATACCTAAAAAATAACAGCGTGAAGCTTCACGCTGTTATTTTTGTCTATTTTAATTTAGAAACATCAATTCTTTGTATTGCTTTTTTAAGTGCAACCTCTGCTCTGATAAAATCAATTCCATCTTGTTTTTCTTCAAGTCGTTTTTTCGCTCTTTCCATTGCGGCTTCAGCTCTTAAAGTATCTATCTGATCTGCCCATTCAGCAGTATCGGTAAGCACTGTAAGCTTATTGTTGTCTACCTTGATATATCCTTGTGAAAGCACTGCATATCTATCTTTATCTCCATACACTACCTTCATCTTTCCTATACCCAAAGGAGCAACATATGGAGCGTGATTTTTTAATATACATACATCACCAGTGATTGTTCTCAGAACTACTCTGTCTACACTTCCTGAATAAAATACATTTTCAGGCGTAACTATTTCTAGCAAAAATTCTTTTTCTGCCACAATTACCACCCTTCCTTATTTTCCTTCTCTCATTTTATTTGCTTTTTCAACAACCTGTTCGATTGTTCCCGCAAACATAAAGGCTTGCTCCGGCAGATCATCATATTTTCCTTCTAATATCTCACTAAATCCTCTTATTGTCTCTTTTAGCGGAACATACTGCCCTTTCATTCCTGTAAATTGCTCAGCAACTGTAAATGGCTGAGAAAGAAATCTTTGTATTCTTCTTGCTCTTGTTACAATTAGTTTATCCTCATCAGACAGCTCATCCATACCTAATATGGCAATTATATCCAATAATTCGTTATATTTTTGTAAAACCTCTTGAACTCCACGAGCTACTCTATAATGTTCTTCTCCTATAATTTGAGGGTCCAAAATTCTTGAAGATGAATCAAGAGGATCAACTGCTGGATATATACCCATCTCTGTTATTTTTCTTGATAAAACTGTCGTAGCATCAAGGTGGGCAAATGTTGTAGCAGGCGCAGGGTCTGTTAAGTCATCTGCTGGAACATAAACAGCCTGAACAGAGGTTATAGAGCCTTTTTTAGTCGAAGTTATTCTTTCTTGTAATTGTCCCATCTCCGTTGCAAGCGTAGGCTGATATCCAACAGCACTTGGCATACGCCCTAAAAGTGCTGAAACCTCAGAACCAGCTTGTGTAAACCTAAATATATTATCAATAAACAATAACACATCCTGTTCTTCTTCATCTCTAAAATGCTCCGCCATAGTAAGTCCGGTAAGAGCAACTCTCATTCTTGCACCAGGCGGCTCATTCATTTGACCAAAAACCATTGTAGTTTTGTCTATAACACCCGAATCAATCATTTCATGATATAGGTCATTACCCTCTCTTGTTCTTTCTCCAACACCAGCAAAAACTGATAATCCACCATGCTCTGTAGCTATATTGTTAATAAGCTCTTGTATAAGAACTGTCTTACCAACCCCAGCTCCTCCAAACAAGCCTATCTTACCACCCTTTGAATATGGACACATAAGGTCAACTACCTTTATACCAGTTTCAAATATCTCTGTGCTTGTTTGTTGTTCTTCAAACAATGGTGCTTTCCTATGAATAGAGGCTTTTTGAATATTATCTAAAGAACCTTTATTATCTATTGTCTGACCTGTAACGTTGAATAATCTTCCAAGTGTTTCACGTCCTACCGGCACTTTTATTGGATATTTGGTATCAATTGCTTCCATTCCTCTAACAAAACCATCTGTTGAATCCATAGATATACATCTTACAGAATCATCTCCAATATGCTGAACAGCTTCTACCACTATTGTTTTGCTGTTTAGATTAATTTCTATGGCATTTAACAAGTTAGGGAGATACCCTTGTTCAAACTCTATATCAACTACAGGTCCTATGACTTGCTTTATTCTTCCGATATTTTTATCCGACAAGAATATTCACATCCTTTCATTTATACTATTTTTACTATATCTTTCTACGAAAGTGCTTCTGCACCACCGACTATTTCTGATATTTCTTGGGTTATTGCAGCCTGTCTTGCTCTGTTTTTAACCAATTCTAAAGCCTTTATTATCTCGTCTGCATTATCTGTAGCATTTTCCATAGCCATTCTTCTTGATCCAGACTCACTAGCAGATGCTTCAATCATTGCACCATATATCGTGCTAATTATATATTTTGGAATTAAATAATCTAATACTGTTTCTTCTGATGGGTCAAATTTTGTCAATGTTTTATATCCCTTGTTATCTGAAGATTTTTCTTTTTCTTCAAATGTAGCTGGCAATAGCTTAATTATAGCCGGAACGTATGAAATTGTACTCTTAAATTGAGTATAAACAATCTTTATTTCATCAACCTCAGCATTTAGATATAAAGAGATTGCTATTTCTCCAATATGTCTCGCATCAGAGGCTTCAGGACTTTCAGATATTCCAGTAAAGCTTTCTATAACATTGTAACCTCTTTTTTTGAAGTAATCTCTGCCTTTCGTTCCAACAGTTATAATTTTTGCCGTTTCCATATCCTTGATATCAGTTTGCAAAAGTTTATTAACATTTGCATTGTATCCACCTGCGAGTCCCTTGTCTGATGTCAACAATATATAAAGAGTATTTTTAACATCTCTTTTATCTATGAAAGGATGCTTAATTCCTCTTGCATTAGCCAAGACATCTTTAATACTTTCTAAAACATTTGTAAAATATGGCTTTGACCTATCAAGCCTAAATCTGGCTTTTTTGAGCTTTGATGTAGAAACAAGCTCCATAGCCTTAGTTATCTGCATGGTGCTGTTGACACTTTTAATACGTCTTTTAATGTCATTTAATCCTTGAGGCATATTGACACCTCCCTATTTAAAGCTCTTTTTAAAGGCTTCAATTGCTAAATCTAATTTTTCTTTTACATCATCAGACATCTGTTTAGTTTCTTTTATCGCAAGACCAATTTCAGGATGCTCTAAATCCATATATTTATAAAAATCATTTTCAAATTCAGATATTCTTTCTACAGGAATATCTGATAGATATCTTTTACTTGCCAAATATATAAGCATAATCTGATTTTCAACAGATATAGGCTTATATTGTGTCTGTCTTAACACCTGCATAAGTCTCTGTCCATGCTCAAGAGTTTCTCTTGTCTCTTTATCAAGGTCAGAACCAAATTTAGAAAATGCAGCAAGCTCTCTATATTGCGCTAACTCAAGCTTTAATGAGGCAGCTACATTTTTCATCGCCTTAATCTGTGCAGAGCCTCCAACCCTAGATACTGAAAGTCCAGCATTTATAGCAGGTCTATGTCCGGAGTAGAAAAGCTCGCTTTCCAAGAATATTTGACCATCTGTTATTGATATAACATTGGTTGGTATATATGCTGAGATATCTCCGGCAAGTGTCTCTATAATAGGTAATGCTGTTATAGAACCGCCTCCATACTGCTCGTCGAGTCTTGCAGCACGTTCAAGCAGTCTCGAATGCAAATAGAATACATCTCCCGGATATGCTTCACGTCCTGGGGGACGACGAAGAAGCAAGCTCATTGCACGATAAGCAACAGCATGCTTTGATAAATCATCATAAATTATCAAAACATCCTTACCAGCATACATAAATTCTTCTGCCATAGCTACACCAGCATATGGAGCTATATATTGAAGCGGAGCTGTTTCACTTGCTGTAGCAGAAACTATAATTGAATAATCCATTGCTCCACCGTTTAAGAGAATTTCATATGTTTTTGCAACAGTAGATTTTTTCTGACCTATCGCAACATAAATACAAATCATATCTTGCCCTTTTTGATTCAGAATTGTATCTATTGCAATTGCAGTTTTACCTGTTTGTCTATCTCCTATTATTAACTCTCTTTGACCCCTTCCGATTGGAATCATAGAATCTATAGCTTTAATACCTGTCTGTAAAGGAACAGAAACAGATTTTCTTGTTATAACTCCAGAAGCCACGGCCTCTATTGGTCTAAATTTATCAGTGTTTATAGCTCCTTTTCCATCAATCGGCTGTCCAAGTGCATTAACAACTCTCCCAATCATCTGTTCACCAACAGGAACTTCAACTATCCTATTTGTTCTTTTTACTGTATCGCCTTCTTTAATACCCTCATCATCTCCAAGAAGAACACAACCAACATTATCTTCTTCAAGGTTGAGAGCCATACCATATACATCATTTCCAAAGTCCAAAAGCTCACCTGACATACAATTTTCAAGTCCATGAACTCTGGCTATACCATCGCCAACCTGTATAACAGTACCCACATCTACAGTATCTAATTTATTATCATATCTTTTAATCTGTTCTTTTATAATTTGACTTATCTCTTCTGGTCTGAGATTCATAGCTTCTCACCTCTAATCCTAAACAATTATTTTATTTAAACTGTTTTCTAAATCTTCCAACTTACCTTTTAAAGTTCCATCTATAACTAAATCATTAAACCTTATCATAAGGCCGCCAATTAAGCTTTTATCCACTATATTTCGAACTTCAACGGTTTTTTCAGATTTTTCACTAAGTTTCTTTTCTAATTTTTTAATTTGCTCATCATTAAGACTAATTGATGAATAAACATCTGCCCTTACAATACGCTTGTAGTCACAGGCTATTCTATCGAACTCACTTGCTATTTCAAGCATATGGCTAATTCTTCTCTTCTCAGTAAGTATCTTGATAAAATTAACGATTTCAATATTTATCTTATTTCCAAATACTTCATCAATGATTTTTTTCTTTTCATTGATATTTATTCTTGGGGTTTTTAATATTTCAAAGAAATCTTCATTAGATTTCAAAACTTCTTTTATAAATGCCATTTCATTCATAAATTCATCAACTTTATTTTCTTCAACACAAATATCAAATAGAGCTGTTGAATAGGTAGTTGAAACTAATCCTGCCATTTCAAATCCCCTACCTCCTCGATGAATTTATCTACCAGCTTACTGTTTTTATTCTCATCAATTTCAGATTCTAAAACCTTTGATGCTGCTAAAATAGCAATGGAAGATATTTCATTTTTAGCCTCGTTTAATACTTTTTTACGTTCTAACTCTATATCCTTTTCAGCTTTGTGTTTAATTGCAACTGCTTCAGATTTAGCTTCTTTTATAATGCTATCTGCTTTTAAATTCGCACTTGTCACAGCTTTATCGATAATTTGCTTACTCTCAGCCTCAGCATTATTTAACTTTTCTAAATAAGTATTTTTATATTCATCTGCTTCTTTAAGCTTTTTATCTGCTTCATTTATTGAATCTTCTATAGCTTTTTTCCTTTTTTCCATAAAACTTGAAACTGGAACAAACAGAAATTTCTTTACAATTAAATAGAAAATCCCAACATTTATCAGCATCATAAAAAATGTTGCATTAATTTCGACAAGGCCTAGTTTTGCTAAAGCACCCATCATTTGCCTCCTGTATTTTAATTGTTAGTAATAATTTATTATCCTAATAATCTAATAAGTGGATTTGCAAACAACAATATTATTGCGATAACCAATCCATAGATACCTGTTGTTTCCGCAACAGCTGCTCCAAGAAGCATTGTTCTTACTATATCTCCTTGTGCTTCCGGTTGTCTTCCTACAGCTTCCGCTCCTTTACCTGCAGCATATCCTTGTCCTATTCCAGGTCCTATACCTGCTATCATCGCTAATCCTGCTCCTATAGCTGAGCATGCTAATACTAAACCTTCATTTGTAATGTTTGACATCTTTTTTTCCTCC
>DCPV01000279.1:0-3635 GCA_002323775.1 Firmicutes bacterium UBA1535
ACTTCATATAGTTAGTCTCTTATTCACATATTTTTTCGTAGTCTGTAGCACTTAATAAAGCGTCTAGTTCAGATTGGTCTGACATTTCTACTGCCATAAACCAACTTTTGTAAGGGTCAGTATTTATTTCGGCAGGATTATCTAAAAGTTCCTCATTTACCTCAACAACTGTTCCTGATATTGGTGAAAAGATATCTGCAACTGCTTTTACCGATTCAACAACAGCAACAGCTTCTTCTATTTTTATTTCTCTGCCTTGTTCCGGAAGATCAGCGAAAACAACCTCTCCTAGATGATCCTGAGCGTAATCTGTAATTCCGAAATAAGCCTTGTTTCCCTCTACTCTTACCCATTCATGTGATTTACTGTACTTTAATTCATTTAATATTTTCATTTCTACCTCCAAATTTTTTATTTTTTATAATTTTTATTATAAAAAGGCTTTTTAATTATTTTTGCCTTTAAATTTTTATTTCTTATTGATATTTCAATTTCATTTCCTTCAACTGCAAATTCTGCATCTATCAAAGCTAATCCTATGTTTTTCTTTAAAGTCGGTGAATATGATCCCGTAGTAACAAAACCTATGTTTTTTCCGCCTGCAAAAACTTCATAGTGAGACCTTGCAATCCCTCTGTCAATCATTTCAAAGCCTACAAGCTTGCGTTTTATGCCGTTCTCCTTTTGACTTAATAAAGCTTCTTTGCCTATGAATGAATCCTTTTTCAGCTTGACAAAGAATCCTAAGCCCGCTTCAAGAGGAGTTATGCTCTCAGATATTTCCTGACCGTATAAAGGAAGGCAAACTTCAAATCTTAGAGTATCTCTTGCTCCTAGTCCAGCAGGTACAAGACCATGAGATTTTCCTGCCTCCAAAACCATATCCCAAAGCTTTGAAGCGTCGTCAGGAAGAACATATATCTCAAATCCGTCTTCACCAGTATATCCATTTCTTGAAACTATAGCATTTATTCCGCTAATATTTATACCGTCCTCAAAATAGAAGAATTTTATTTCACTTAAATTCTTTGAAGTCAATTTTTGAAGAATATCCTGTGCTACAGGACCTTGTAAAGCGATTTCGGCATAATTTTGAGACACATTTTCAACTTTCACATCGCCTTTTTGATGCTTTAATATCCATTCGTAATCTTTTTGCGTATTTGAAGCATTAACTACCAGAAAATACTTTTCGTTATTATACTTGTAGATTAACAAATCATCTACTACGCCACCATCTGGGTAGCACATAAGTGAATAAAATATCTGATTGTTTTCCATAGTCGAAATATCATTAGTTACTATATTTTGTATATATGCTTCAGAATCTTTTCCGGTAACTAATATTTCACCCATATGTGATACATCAAACAAACCGGCTTTAGTTCTTACTGCCTCATGCTCAGCTAATATACCCGAGTATTCAACAGGAAGCTCCCAGCCTCCAAAATCAATAATCTTACCATTTTGCTCCAAATGTTTGTCATATAACGGTGTTTTTTTCATAAATTTTACCTCCACAATCTCAAGCTATATTGAGATTTTTCAATTATTTTTAAAAGATTTTTAGACCTTTTCTGAAAAAAGGTTTGCCTTTTTGAAAAAAGTATTTCTTTTTCTTTCAAAATTTTTTACATTTGTGCAGTCGTGACTTATTCTTTGTTGTTTAAAAAATTTCACCTTTACTAATAAATATACCCATATAAAATAAAAAATAACAGAGATAGTGCGTAAATCGTCACTATCTCTGTTATTTTACCTGAGAGATTCCAGCAAAAAGCTGTTGCTCCTACGGTGTCATCAAGACTCTTCAGAGTTATGTCAAAGGACGGTAATTTTGCCTGAAAGTTTCACTGTAAAATGACGTTTTACAATTTTCTTCTTCGGCTACCATGCTATGGTATCTCCCGAACTTATCATCCATGTATATATTTATTTATATAAATATTAAAATAAAATCCAAATAAAGTCAAGTGTTAAATTTTTAACTAATGACTTAAAATTTAATTGTATTAATTGACATGAATTGGCAACAATTCAATCAATTAATTTAAAAATAGATTTCGTAAATTTTTAGACTAAATTCCATTTACTTTTCCTATATGGGATTAACTTCAATATAATTATTTAATTGTATCTTATTGCCAATATTGACATAATTCTTTTGCTATATTATAATAAATATGTACTGTTTACTTTAAAATTATTTTAAAAAATGAATTGCAACGTTTTGCAAACATTTATATACTATTATTATCGGGGGGAATAATGGAAAATATAAAGAATCATTATATTGATGACTTGGAAGAAATTGGAAAACTAATACAGATGATTAGAGAAAGTAAAAATATTGTAGCAAATTCACTATGCTACGGTATATGTTCACCATCTACTTTATCAAAAATCGAGAACGGAGATAGATTAGCAGATTATCTTACTTTAAATGTACTGTTTGAAAGATTAGGGATTAAAGCAGATAGCTTTGAACTACTACTTGACAATAAAGATTATATGTATTTTAATCAACGTAACGAAATAAACAGAAAGTTTGAATATGGTGAATATGACCAAGCAATAAAATTATTAAATGAATATGAAAAAGCACTTGGAAAAGATATGAATAATTTACATGAACAATTTATATTATTAAAAACTGCTCAAATATATAAAAAAACAAATGTAAAAGATGATAATGTAATTTTTTATTTATTACAAAAAGCTATTAATTGTACTATTAAAGATTATCAAAAAAAGTTAAGTGATAAAAGTCTGCTTTCTGAAAACGAATTAGAGTGTATATTTGAATTAATAGAAAATTACTACGATATAATAGACCGTGAAATAAAGTATGATTTATTAATTACATATTGTCAATTTAGCAAGGGAAAATATGGCAGAATTTATGACACATATTTTATGATAGCTGAGAAATATGCATACCTTCTATATGATTTAAAAAAATATAAGAAAGCAATAAGAATTTGCGAAGATTGCTTAGAAGAAGTATCTCAGAGAACTGAGTTGTTTAATAAACCAGAGTTATATTACTTGTTAGGAATATGCAACGAAGCTTTAATTACTGAAGGTATAGATAAAAGCGTTTGTATTAAACATTATTTAATTGCATATAACATGTATTTATTTTTTGAAAATGAAGATAAATCAGAATTTATCAAAGAACGTATTAGGAGTATCAATAATGGCTAGATATATAATTGGAGAATTTATAAAAACAAAACGAGTAGCATTAGGTGTTTCACAAGAGGAGCTTTGTTTTGGAATATGTGAGCAACATACATTGTCTAATATTGAGAATGGAAAATGCAAAGTTAAGCAACAAACTTATAGTAAACTCATGAATAAGTTAAATCAATATAGATCTAAAAATTACGGTCTTATAAGAACAGATAATTATGAAATGTTACAAATTATAGAAAAAATACAAGAACACTTATTTAATAGAAGGTATGAAATTGCACAAAATTTGCTAAACATATTAAAGAGTAATATTAATATAAATTATAATATAAACAAACAGTATATATTATCAACTGAAAGTGAAATTAAGTATCAGCGTGGAGAAATAGATGTTAAATGCTATTATAATAATCTTATAGAATCTATAAAATTAACTA
>DCPV01000279.1:3819-4278 GCA_002323775.1 Firmicutes bacterium UBA1535
TGAAATTGATATATCAAAATGGGTATTCACAGAACAAGAATTTCAAATAATAATTTATATTGCTACATTATATGGCTCAAATAAAGAGTATACAAGTTGCAAAAATATATTATTAAAACTAAAGTCATCTTTAAATAAAGGGTACTTAGATAATATTGAATATGCTAAACGTTACGCTTTGGTAGTTTATAATTTGGCTCACATTTTAGGTAACGAAGGTAAGCATAAAGAAGCTATCGATTATTCAAACGAAGCACTAGATGTTTGTAAAAAAAATAAGATAACAAGTTATATTTGTTATTTATTAGGTGATATAGCTTGGAACATAGAGCAGCAAATAAAAAAAGGCTTAATTGATATCAATAAAGAAATAATTTTTCTTGATTATTATGAAAGAGCATATTACTTGTCCTTTTGTAGACATGATGATACAATGACAAGGGAGTGTAACAAATTACG
>DCPV01000250.1:0-10512 GCA_002323775.1 Firmicutes bacterium UBA1535
TTTCTAAAATATTGAAATAAAATCAATATTTCAAATTTTAAAATAAAATTTCATATAGGAATAAATTTAAAACCTTATAAATTCAAAAGGTTAAGAGGCAATTTTTCTTCTTAACCTTTTAATTGATACAATTATTAAAAAAAATTATTGACACAGGTAAAAAATTATGGTAGCTTATATAGGGTAATTATTTAGAAACTGGAGGTGTAACAGTGAGAGTTAAAGTTAAACTAGCGTGCACAGATTGCAAACAAAGAAATTATGACACTAATAAGAATAAAAAGACAAATCCTGAAAGAATTGAAATGCAGAAATATTGTAAGTTTTGCAGAAAACATACTTTGCATAAAGAAACAAAATAAAGTATAAGAGGTGTATGGAATGTCAAGTAGAGATAATGAAACTAAAGTTTCAGCTATGACGAAGATAAAAAATTATTTTAAAGGTGTTAGATCAGAATTAAAAAAGGTTAATTGGCCTACAAGAAAAGAATTAACAAATTATACAATTGTTGTTTTTGCGACTAGCGCTCTTATGACAGTTGTTATATGGGGTCTTGACCTTGCTTTCCAAAAAGCAATAAGTTTAATAGTAAGATAGATCTTACTAAGAAGGAGTATTGTCTATGAAGCAAAAATCCCAAGGACCAAGATGGTATGTCGTTCATACATATTCAGGGCATGAGAACAAAGTAAAAGCTAATATTGAAAAATTAGTGGAAAACAGGGAAATGCAGGACATAATCTTTGAAGTTATAGTTCCTTCTGAAGAATATGAAGAGACAAGAAATGGAAAGAAAAAGATTAAAGAAAGAAAAATTTTTCCCGGATATGTAATTGTCAAAATGATAATGACAGACGAGTCATGGTATCTTGTGCGAAATACAAGAGGCGTAACAGGTTTTGTTGGGCCTGGGTCTAAGCCAGTTCCACTTAGTGAGGACGAGGTAAAGGCTTTGGGAGTTATAGAAAAACTTCCGGATATAGAATTAGAAATAGGCGAAACAGTTACTGTAATTGACGGACCTTTTGAGAATTTTATAGGCACAGTAGATAGCATAAACAACGAAAAAAGGAAAATTAAAGTTTATGTATCGATGTTCGGCAGAGAAACATTAGTCGAACTGGATTATGAACAGATTGAAAGAGTGTAAAACTTTATCAATATATTTAAAAATTGCAGATTTATTTGCAGTTGAAATTTGTTGCGAATAATTTGTAATGAGATATACACACAGAAATAAGGAGGTGTAGTATTATGGCAAAAAAAGTAATGGCTTTAGTAAAGCTTCAGATTCCAGCGGGAAAAGCAACTCCAGCTCCACCAGTAGGAACAGCTTTAGGACCTCACGGCGTAAATATAATGGGATTTTGTAAAGAATTTAATGCAAAGACAGCTGATCAAGCAGGAATGATAATTCCTATAGTATTGACAGTATATCAAGATAGATCATTTACATTTATTACAAAAACTCCGCCTGCAGCAGTTTTAATTAAGAAGGCTGTTGGTATTGAAAGTGGTTCAGGTCAGCCAAACAAAAAGAAAGTAGCAAAGATTTCTAAAGAAAAATTAGAAGAAATTGCGAAATTAAAAATGCCAGACTTAAATGCTAATACAGTAGAAGCTGCTATGAGCATGATTGCTGGAACAGCAAGAAGTATGGGAGTAACAGTTGACAAATAGTCAAATTGTTAGATTATTAAAATTAAACAATCGTTATTAAACGAGAAGGCAAATCAGTGGGAGGCAAGAGCCGTTTGACCACGAAGGAGGAAATTAAAGATGCCAAAAAGAGGAAAAAAATATCAAGATAGTATTAAAAGTTTTGACAAACAAAAATTACATGATCTAAGTGAAGCTGTAGATGTAGTATTAAGTACAGCAAAAGCTAATTTTGATGAAACTATTGAGCTTCATGTAAAATTAGGAGTAGATCCAAGACACGCAGACCAACAAGTAAGAGGAGCTGTAGTTCTCCCTCACGGAACTGGTAAAACTGTACGTGTTTTAGTATTTGCTAAAGGAGATAAAGCAAAAGAGGCTTTAGAAGCAGGTGCAGAATACGTTGGTGAAAATGAATTAGCTGACAAAATCCAAAAAGAAAACTGGTTTGATTTTGATGTAGTTATAGCAACTCCAGATATGATGGGTGTTGTAGGAAAGCTTGGTAGAGTATTAGGACCTAAGGGAATAATGCCAAACCCTAAATCAGGAACTGTAACATTTGATTTAGCAAAAGCTATTGAAGAAATCAAAGCTGGTAAAGTTGAGTACAGACTTGACAAGACTGCTATTATTCACGTTCCAGTGGGTAAAAAATCTTTCGGTACAGAAAAATTAGTTGATAATATATCAGCTATAACAGATGCTATAGTTAAAGCAAAACCATCATCAGCAAAAGGTAATTACTTAAAGAGCGTTGCTTTGACAAGCACTATGGGACCTGGAGTTAAATTAAATACATCTAAATTGATGAATTAATATAAATCTATAAAACTTTATCGAAATAAAAAGAACTATAAAATATGAGTTTAATATTCATATTGATATAACAAAAGCAACTGAATATCTACCGCAGAAAGCCGGAATTCCTATATGGAATTTAAAGTGTGAATTCGAAGAATTTGCTATCCAGCCGAGGGAGAAATAATAATTACTAAAATTCTCTTCGTCTGCGAGGAGATTTTTTCTTTGAAGATTCTATGATAATCTAAGGAGGTGTAACTGGATGAATCAAAATGTATTAGAACAAAAAAAGCAGGTCGTTAATGAGATAAGAGAAAAGCTTGCAAGAGCTCAATCTGTTGTGCTTGTTGATTATAGAGGATTAACAGTTGAACATGTTACTGATTTAAGAAATAAGTATAGAGCAGCTGGAGTTGAGTGTAAAGTATACAAAAACACTCTTATGAGATTTGCATTTAACGAATTAGGCATAAAAGAATTAGACGAGCATTTGAATGGACCAAGCGCTATAGCAATAAGCTATGATGATATAATAGCAAGTGCGAAAGTAACAAATGAATTCGCTAAAACAAATGACAAGCTTAAAATAAAAGCAGGTGTTGCTGAAGGTAAAATTTTGGATGTTAATGCTGTAAAGGCTTTGGCTGAAATACCATCAAGAGATATATTATTAGGTCAATTAGCCGGAGTATTACAAGCTAACATTAAAAACCTTGCTTATATGTTAAGCCAAGTAAGTGAGAAACAAGGTGGAGCTGCTGAATAAGTAGTAAAGCTGAAAATAAAAAATAAAAATTATAGCGTCAACTTTTGATTGCAAAGTCAACCGAAGATTGATGCACACAAAATAGAAAGGAATATGATATAAAATGGCAAGTGAAAAAATACTTAATTTCGTAGAAGAAATTAAAAAATTAACAGTATTAGAATTAAATGAATTAGTAAAAGCAATAGAAGAAGAATTCGGAGTATCAGCAGCAGCTCCAGTAGCAGTTGCAGGACCAGCAGCAGCTGCAGGACCAGCAGTTGAAGAAAAAACTGAGTTTGATGTAGTATTAGCAAACGCAGGAGCAGGAAAAATAAAAGTTATCAAAGTAGTTAGAGAATTAACTGGCTTAGGATTAAAAGAAGCTAAAGACATGGTAGACGGAGCTCCTCAAACAGTTAAAGCTGGCGTATCTAAAGAAGAAGCTGACAAGATGAAAGCAGCTTTAGAAGCAGAAGGCGCAACAGTAGAAATAAAATAATCAAAGATAATGCTTTTAAAATGAAGTCTCGTAAAATTATTTACGAGACTTTGTTAATTTTGTCAAATATGGTAAAATATTGTCAGAATATACTTAAAAAAAATTATTGACAAAAAAAAATTAAAATGATATCATAGAATACAATGTGCAATTATAAAATGTTGGCACAAAAATTGTAAGCAATGTTTATTTCGAATAGACATACAAAAATTATCACTAAGATTAAGGGGTGAAAAAATGCCGCATCCTGTGAAAATAGGTAATAGAGTAAGGATGAGTTACTCTAGAATTGATGAAGCTTTAGAATTACCAGATTTGATTGAAGTCCAAAAGGCATCATATGACTGGTTTATTAAGGAAGGCTTAAAAGAAGTTTTTGACGATATATCCCCAATAGAGGATTATACCGGAAATCTCATTCTTGAATTTGTGGATCATTCTTTGGATGATGAACCTAAGTTTAATCAACTCGAGTGCAAAGAACGAGACGCAACATTTTCAGTACCATTAAAAATCAAAGTAAGACTTATTAACAAAGAGACAGGTGAAATTAAGGAACAAGAAGCATTTATGGGAGATTTCCCTCTGATGACTGAGAGAGGAACATTCATCATAAATGGGGCAGAACGTGTAATTGTAAGCCAATTGGTACGTTCTCCAGGTGTTTATTATCAGATGGAAAGGGATAAAATTGGTAAAGAATTATATTCTTCTACACTTATCCCAAACAGAGGAGCTTGGTTAGAATTCGAAACTGATTCAAATGACATTGTATCGGTTAGAGTTGATAGAACTAGAAAGCTTCCTATTACTATTTTACTTAGAGCTATGGGCTTGCAGACTAATTCTCAGATAATTGAGGTCATAGGTGAGTCAGAGCAATTACTTAAAACCTTAGAGAAGGATACAACTACTAGTAGCGAAGAAGCATTGATTGAAATATACAAAAGATTAAGACCAGGTGAGCCTCCAACATATGATAGTGCATCGTCTTTAATTAATTCTTTATTTTTTGATCAAAAAAGATATGATCTGGCTAAAGTAGGAAGATATAAATTTAATAAGAAGCTATCTCTTAAAGCTAGAGCTGAGGGCAAAAAGTCAGCAGCGGAAATAATTGACACAGAAACTGGAGAAGTTCTTGTCGGTGTAGATGAGATGATAACTAAAGAAGTTATTGACAAGCTAGAAGCAGCTGGAATTAACTCAATTGATGTCTTCAATAATGACGAAAAGGTAGTAAGAGTAGTAGGTAACAATTTTGTTGATACAAATGTATTCAATTTAGATATAGATTTTGAAAAGCTTGGATTAAAAGAGAAAATTTATTATCCAGTAATGAAAAAAATATTAGAAGAAAATGATAATATAGATGATATTGAAAAAGCTATTATAGAAAATATGAAACATTTAAGTCCAAAGCATATAATAATTGACGATATGATAGCTTCAGTAAATTATCAATTCAATCTGTTTAGGTCAACAGGAAAAATAGATGATATTGACCATTTGGGAAACAGGAGACTTCGTTCTGTAGGAGAGCTTTTGCAAAATCAAGTAAGAGTCGGTCTTTCAAGAATGGAAAGAGTAGTTAAGGAAAGAATGACTATTCAGGATGTAGATGCAGTTACTCCTCAAGTTTTAATCAATATTAGACCTGTGTCAGCAGCAATAAAGGAATTCTTCGGAAGTTCACAGCTTTCGCAATTTATGGATCAAACAAATCCATTGGCAGAGCTTACTAACAAGAGAAGAATGTCTGCTTTGGGACCGGGTGGTTTGTCAAGAGATAGAGCAAGTTTTGATGTTCGTGACGTTCATCATTCGCATTATGGAAGAATGTGTCCTATAGAGACACCAGAAGGTCCAAACATCGGACTTATCACATCACTTGCAACATATGCTCGTATAAACGACTATGGCTTCCTTGAGTCGCCTTATAGGAGAGTTGACAAAGAAACAGGAGTTGTTACTCATGAAATAGATTATCTGACAGCTGATATAGAGGACAAAATGATTATAGCTCAATCAAATGAGCCTTTGGATGAAAATGGCAGATTTATACATAGCCGAGTTGTTGTTAGAGGAGCAAATGGAGCTCCTGAGATAGTTCCTAAAGAAATGGTTGATTACATGGATGTATCTCCAAAGCAAGTAAT
Organism: Firmicutes bacterium UBA1535; assembly: GCA_002323775.1. GTDB lineage: Bacteria > Bacillota > Clostridia > Tissierellales > Sedimentibacteraceae > UBA1535. Next base: position 5,873 of record DCPV01000250.1, read on the forward strand.
TTCTGTTGGAACATCTATGATACCATTCCTCGAAAATGACGATGCCAGCCGTGCTCTGATGGGTTCTAACATGCAGAAACAGGCAGTTCCTTTACTTATTACCGAAGCACCAATTATAGGTACTGGTATGGAGTATAAGGTTGCTAAGGATTCTGGAGCAGTTATTATTGCTAAGAATGATAGTATTGCAGTTTCTGTTACATCATCTGAGATAATATTAAAAAGAAAAGATAACGGGATGCTTGAAAAATATCAATTGTTGAAATTTAAACGTTCAAATCAAGGAACTTGTTTAAATCAGCGTCCTATAATCAGCAGAGGAGACGAAATTAAAAAAGGTCAAATCATTGCTGACGGTGCTTCAACGGAAAACGGAGATATAGCTATAGGTAAAAATCTTCTCATTGGATTTATGACTTGGGAAGGATATAATTACGAGGATGCTATATTATTAAATGAAAAGCTAGTTATGGATGATGTATTGACATCAGTTCATATAGAAGAATATGAGGCAGAAGCAAGAGATACAAAGCTTGGGCCGGAAGAAGTAACAAGAGATATACCAAATGTTGGCGATGATGCCCTCAAAGACCTTGATGAAAGAGGAATTATCAGAATAGGTGCAGAGGTTGTTTCCGGAGATATATTAGTTGGTAAGGTTACTCCAAAGGGAGAAACTGAATTGACTGCCGAAGAAAGATTACTTCGTGCTATATTCGGTGAGAAAGCTAGAGAGGTTAGAGATACATCTCTAAAAGTTCCTCATGGCGAAACTGGTATCATAGTAGATGTTAAGGTATTTACTAGAGAAAATGGTGATGAATTAAGCCCTGGAGTTAGTAAGTTAGTTAGAGTTTACATCGCTACTAAGAGAAAAATAAATGTCGGTGATAAGATGTGCGGACGACATGGAAATAAGGGTGTTATTTCCCACATCATGCCAGAAGAAGATATGCCATATCTTCCAGATGGTACTCCGCTTCAAGTTGTTCTTAACCCACTAGGCGTTCCTTCTCGTATGAATATTGGTCAAGTATTAGAGGTTCATCTTGGACTTGCTGCTAAAAAGCTTGGCTGGCACGTTGCAACACCAGTGTTTGACGGTGCTTCTGAGGAAGATATTTTTGAAACATTGGAGCTTGCGGGATACCCAAGAAGTGGTAAGATTAAGCTAAGAGATGGTAGGTCTGGAGAGTATTTTAACGGTGATGTAACTGTTGGATATATGTATATGCTAAAGCTTCACCACCTTGTTGATGAGAAGATACATGCTCGTTCTACAGGACCTTACTCATTGGTAACTCAGCAGCCACTCGGTGGAAAGGCTCAGTTTGGTGGTCAGAGATTTGGTGAGATGGAGGTTTGGGCTTTAGAGGCATATGGTGCTGCTCATACTCTGCAAGAGATTCTTACAGTAAAATCAGACGACGTAACTGGTAGAGTTAAAACATATGAGGCTATAGTTAAGGGTGAGAATATACCTGAGCCAGGAGTTCCGGAATCATTCAAGGTTCTTATAAAAGAATTGCAAAGCTTGGCGCTTGATGTAAGAATTATCAATAGCGATCAAAGTGAAATGGAAATTCTTGAAACTGTTGATGATGACCATTCTGTTCTTCAAGAAAGTATGGAAGAAATAAGATACGAAGATGATCCTGACGGAGTTGGTAGACTTTCAATTACCGATATAGACGACATTGATGACATAGATGATATAAATGATATCGATGATATAGATGAAGATGAAGAATATGAAGATGAAGACAGCTATAGCGAAGATATGGACTTAGACATAGACGAGGATGACTTTTAATACGATTTTTAATATAGATAGCAGGTAAACTTGTAAAGAGTGCAAACGGGTTTGCACTCTCAAAAACTTTTAAAAATTAAAGAAGGGAGCGAACTTCTTGATAGAATATAACAATTTTGAATCTATAAGAATTAGCTTGGCATCACCTGAAAAAATAAGACAGTGGTCAAGAGGTGAGGTTAAAAAGCCTGAAACCATAAATTATAGAACTTTAAAGCCTGAGAGAGATGGTTTGTTTTGCGAAAAAATATTCGGACCTCAAAAGGATTGGGAATGCCATTGCGGTAAGTACAAAAGAGTAAGATATAAAGGTGTTGTTTGTGACAGATGTGGAGTTGAAGTCACAAAGGCTAAAGTAAGAAGAGAGAGAATGGGACACATAGAGCTTGCAGCTCCGGTTTCGCATATTTGGTACTTTAAAGGTATACCAAGTAGGCTTGGACTTATGCTTGATATGTCACCAAGATCTCTTGAAAAAGTGCTTTATTTTGCACAATATGTTGTTACTGACCCAGGTGATACAACATTATCAGAAAAGCAGCTGCTCACAGAGATGGAATACAGAGAGTATAGAGAGCATTATAAAAATGCTTTCAAGGCTGATATGGGTGCAGAGGCTATAAAAACTCTACTTACGAAGATTGACCTAGATAAAGAGACTCTTGAACTAAGAAAAGAGTTAAAAGACAGCAAGGGACAAAAGAAGATAAGAATTACAAGAAGACTAGAGGTTGTAGAAGCATTTAGAACTTCTGGAAACAGACCAGAATGGATGATAATGGATGTTCTTCCAGTTATTCCGCCAGATTTAAGACCAATGGTTCAACTTGACGGTGGAAGATTTGCTACATCTGACTTAAATGACTTATACAGAAGGGTAATAAATAGAAATAACAGATTAAAGAAATTACTTGATCTTGGAGCTCCTGACATCATTGTAAGAAATGAAAAAAGAATGCTTCAAGAGGCAGTAGATGCTTTAATTAACAATGGAAGACGAGGAAGACCGGTAACTGGACCGGGAAATAGACCTTTAAAATCACTTTCCGATATGTTAAGTGGTAAACAAGGTAGATTTAGACAAAATCTCCTCGGTAAAAGAGTTGACTATTCAGGACGTTCAGTTATAGTTGTAGGTCCTGAGCTTAAATTATATCAGTGTGGACTTCCTAAGAAAATGGCTCTTGAGTTATTTAAGCCTTTTGTTATGAAGCAATTAGTTCAAAAAGGAATAGTTCACAATATTAAAAGTGCAAAGAAAAAGGTTGAAAAGATTGATGCAGTTGTATGGGATGTATTAGATGATATAATCAAGGACCATACAGTTATGCTAAACCGTGCTCCTACACTTCACAGACTTGGTATTCAGTCATTTGAACCAGTATTGGTTGATGGAAAGGCTATTAAGCTTCATCCACTTGTATGTACAGCATACAATGCGGACTTCGACGGAGACCAAATGGCTGTTCACGTTCCTTTATCAGTGGAAGCACAGGCTGAATCAAGATTTTTGATGCTTTCTGTAAATAATATACTTGCACCGAAAGACGGAAGACCGATAACAACTCCTACTCAAGATATGGTTCTTGGAAGCTACTATTTAACAATGGTACTTAAAGACCATCCAGAGGAAGGCGACGGAATGGTTTTCAAAGACTATGATGAAATGCTTTTAGCATATTTTAACAATGCTGTTTCTTTACATGCCAGAGTTAAAGTAAGACGTTATGTAGATGGAGAAGCAAGACTTGTTGAAAGTACAGTAGGAAGATTTATATTTAATGAAAATATTCCTCAAAACTTAGGATTTGTTGACAGAGAAAAGGATAAATTTTCTCTTGAAATTGATAAAATAGTTACTATGAAGACACTTGAGGAAATAATATACAAGTGCTTTAAGAAATATGGAAATTCTATAACAGCTGAAGTTTTGGATAAAATGAAAGCTACAGGCTTTAAGTTTTCTACAGTTGGAGCTATAACTATAAGTGTTAGCGATATCGAAGTTCCAGAGGAGAAAAAAGAGCTTATAGCTGAGGCAGATGCTAAGGTTATGGAGTATGAAAAGAAATATCGTCGTGGTATAATGACAGACGAGGAAAGATATGAAAATGTAGTTAAGATTTGGAATGAAACGACAGAAAAAGTTACAAATGTTCTGATGGATAGCTTAAAAGAAGAAAACAGCTTGTACATCATGTCTGTATCTGGAGCCCGTGGTGGTCGTAACCAGATTAAGCAGTTAGCCGGTATGAGAGGTCTGATGGCGAGCTCAAGCGGTAGAACAGTTGAAATTCCGGTTAAAGCTAACTTTAGAGAAGGTCTTTCAGTTCTTGAGTTCTTTATTTCAGCTTCAGGTACAAGAAAGAGCTTGACCGATACAGCCTTAAGAACAGCTGACTCAGGATATTTGACAAGAAGATTGGTTGACGTAAGTCAGGATGTTATTGTAAGAGAAGTTGACTGTGGAACTACAGATGGTATAGAGGTTGAATCTTTCGTTGATGGAAATGAAAGAATAGAAGAATTAAAAGAAAGAATAACAGAAAGATTTAGTGCTGAAAATATAGTAAATAAAATTACTGGCGAAGTATTAGTAAAAGCTGGTGAAATGATAACTGAGAATATGGCTGAAAAATTACAAAAGCTATATGAAGAAGAAAAGGCTGTTGATGTTATAAAAATAAGATCTGTCTTAACTTGTAAAACTGATCACGGCGTTTGTTCTAAATGCTACGGCAATAACCTTGCTACTGGTAATTTAATTCAAGTCGGTGGTTCTGTTGGTATCATAGCAGCTCAATCAATCGGTGAGCCGGGTACACAG
>DCPV01000250.1:10671-10942 GCA_002323775.1 Firmicutes bacterium UBA1535
TACACAGCTTACAATGCGTACATTCCATACTGGAGGTATTGCAACTGCTGGAGATATCACTCAAGGTCTTCCTCGTATCGAAGAATTATTTGAGGCAAGAAAACCAAAAGGATTGGCTATAATTTCTGAAATTTCAGGAAAGGTAAACCTAACTGAAAAGGCAAATAGGAGAGAAGTAATAATCGTAAATAACGAGATTGCTGATAGCAGAACTTATTTGATACCTTATGGCTCTAAGCTCTTAGTGTCAGATGGTATGGACATAAAAGCC
>DCPV01000006.1:0-1055 GCA_002323775.1 Firmicutes bacterium UBA1535
TGTGAATTATCAGAGTTAAGAGCTTAAATTGTACTGCATGCAGGTCTGCTTTCTTTGACATCAACTGAATAAAATCCTTTTGAAATTTTCTTTGTAAGAAATGCACTCACAGCTTTGTCAGAACTTGCACCACCAGATTTCAAAAAGTCTTCAAAATGATAGTCTCCATCTACTTCCATATAATATATAGGCTTTTCACTTGCTATTTTTTTAATTGAATTAATAATTTTCAGTTCTTCATAAAACAGAATAACAGTGCCTGAAACAATAATGAATAAGATTATAGCCAATACAATCAATAGCTTTCCAACATTCCATTTTATACGAGATTTTTCTTTGTTTTTCAATCTTTTCACCTCAATAAATATAAACCAAATTTAAAAATCAACTAATAGTTTATTTGTGCTTTTATACAAAAATTTTACCATAATAAAAAAAAATATACAACTACTGATTTATGAAAATCTTCATGCTTATGGTTATGAATTTTCAAAGTACAGTTGAGTTAATAAATAACCCCCTCAATACTAATCCGGTTTTGTGAGGGGGTTGAGACTAACTATTTTTAAGTTTTCAATCATCAAGATACTATTGCGATATCCTAAGCTAGCTTGAATTTTCTTACTTCTTCACGCAGCATAGTAGCTTGTGCCGACATTTCCTCGCTGGTTGCTGAATTTTCCTCTGCTGTAGCAGCATTTGTCTGAACAATAGATGAGATTTGAGAGAGTCCCTGTTTAATCTGCTCTATCTCTCCGGCCTGTTTTGCGGAGGAATGTTCAATCTGTTGGAAGCTTTCGACCACATTACCAGTAATTACAGCGACACTCTGCAAAATTTGTGCTGTTTGAGCTGTAATCTCAGTACCTTTCTCTACGCTTGCGACAGAAGCCTGAATCAGTGTCGCCGTCTGCTTGGCAGCTTCGCTCGATTTTGCGGCAAGGTTTCGCACCTCATCTGCTACGACTGCAAAGCCTTTTCCGGCGTTTCCTGCACGAGCCGCTTCAATAGCAGCATTTAGTGCGAGAATATTGGTCTGGAACGCAATATCTTCA
>DCPV01000006.1:1219-9526 GCA_002323775.1 Firmicutes bacterium UBA1535
CTGGAACGCAATATCTTCAATGGTCTTTGTAATACCTACAATCTGGATGGAAGCATCGCCAATCTCTGTCATTGCCTTGGTGAGCTGCTCCATATGCTTGTTTCCGGTGTTGATGCCTGTTTCGGCTTGTTCAATATATCCAGCCGAAGTATTCACGATTTCCAAGCTACCTTGTGCTTGCTTTGAAACCTGCTCAAGGGAAGCATTCAGCTCATCAATTGATGTCGCTTGTTCGGTTGAGCCGTTAGCTAGTGCCTGTGCTCCACTGGATACTTGATTGGAGCCAATGGCCACCTGCTCAGAAGCATTTTGAACATCAGACAATGTCTGATTGAGCATCTTAGAGGTGTTCTGTAGGGCATCTTTAATCGGACGGAATTCCCCATCGTATGCCTGAATGAGTTGCAGACGTAAATCTCCTTGTCCTATAGTGTTTAGAACAGACGTAATTTCGGCAATATACGCACCATATGTCTTTAGTTTCGCTACAAGAAGTTGTAGTGATTGTGCCAATTTTCCAACTTCGTCATTTGTTTTTACAGAGAGTTCCGCATCAAAATCTCCCTTTGCCAAGGAATCTACAACTTTGACGAACCGTCTTAATGGATACACTATGCTAATTGTGATATATAAACCAATCGCAATCATAATTATTAGCGAAATCACAATAAGTGTTGTCATAATCGCAATAGAAGCGGATGCGTTTGCGTTCATTTCAGTACGTCGCTCTGCGATATAATTGTCAACGAAATCCGTATAATTCCCTGTTCCAATCACCCACCCAAACGGCTCAAACGCCTGACTGAATGCACGTTTTGGCATCGGTTCTTCCTTTCCTGGTCGAGGGAAGGTATAGTCAGTGTAACCACCACCGCTCTTGCGACCATTTTCAATAATCTTTTGAACCAAGGGAAAGCCATTGGAATCTTTGCTATTCAAACGGTTTTTGCCCTCGACATCCGCCTTACCTAACAAAACGATATTATCTCCTGCGTATGTATCCGCCCAGAAATAGCCGTCATCGCCAAAGCGAATATTTCGCAGTAGTTTTGCACCCAGCACCTTGGCCTCTGATAAGGTGTATTCACCCGCTTCAACCCCTTGATATACGGTCTGTAATATAGTTATGGCGGTGGATGTTTGATCTTTTAGACTGGTATCGAAATCTTCTCGAATTGTTTTTTCAAACTGCCTAAGGGACTCCTCCTTTTGTACGTTCAAACGTTGGACAGATAGTGTTCCCAAAGTACCAATCATCATCGCCACAAAAAACAACAAAACAATCATTTTTCCACGGATATTTAAAAATTTCATGATATTCAACTCCTTTGTTATGTATAATTTAATAGTATACCGCTTTTTAAGTATAGCATAATTCGACCAAAAGTAAAAGAAATAATCATATTTAGCAATTTTTAACTTCCACTAAAAAAATTAAATTGAAAGGGGCTTTCACAAAATAAATTTTATACATTATATATAATGTATTTATTTTATTTTGCGACAGCCCCTTTTGAACAAGAGATTGTTAGGTGTAAAAACCATCCCCTATATTTTATTTCTCTATTTTATATACTTCTTTCTTATTATAATGAGTATGAAGTAATTTATGTGCTAAATGACCATTTGCATCCTTTAAGAAATCCTCGTATAATTTTACGATTTCTGGATTTTTATGAGATTTTCTCACTGGTCTTGCTTTATCCTCATCATACAGAGCATTTGCTCTTTTTAGCTTTGGATTTACAGTCATTCTTGCTTTTGCTGAAACATGTGACTGTCCGCCGCCGTGAACACATCCACCTGGGCAAGCCATAACTTCTATAAAGTGATATTCCTTTTCACCATTTTTGATTGACTCTAAAACCTGTGCTGCATTAGCAGTACCATGAGCTATAGCTACCTTGATTTCTGTGTCTTTTCCATTTATAGGCAATGTTACAGAAGCTTCTTTAACTCCTTGAAGTCCTCTCACTGCTTTATATTCTATTTCCTTTAAATCTTCTCCAGTTAATATGTCAGCTACTGTTCTAAGAGCTGCTTCCATAACTCCACCTGTTGCACCGAATATAACACCAGCTCCTGAGTATTCACCAAGCATCTTGTCAAATTCTTCATCTTTTAATTCATTGAATAGAATTCTTGATTGCTTAATCATATCTCCTAACTCTCTTGTAGTTAATGAAATATCAACATCTCTTAAGCCATCAACTTCTAGCTCAGGACGCTTTAACTCAGTTTTCTTAGATGTACAAGGCATTATAGATACTACAACCATTTTCTTAGGATCTATTCCCATTTTCTCTGCATAATAAGACTTAGTTATAGCACCAAGCATTTGTTGCGGAGATTTACATGTTGAAAGATTGTCAATGAATTCTGGATAGTTTATTTCGCAGTATCTTACCCATCCTGGTGAACATGATGTTATCATTGGTAATGTTTTGCCATTTTTAACTCTATCCAATAACTCATTTCCTTCCTCAATTATAGTTAAGTCAGCTGAGAAATCAGTGTCGAATACTTTATCAAATCCAAGTCTTTTAAGAGCAGCTACCATTTTTCCTGTTACTCTTGATCCTACTGGAAGTCCAAACTCCTCTCCAAGTGATGCTCTAACAGCTGGAGCTGTTTGAACTACAACAAATTTATCTTTATCGTCTATAGCAGCCCAAACATCATCAATGTTTGATTTTTCTCTTAAAGCTGCAACAGGACAGGCATTTATACATTGTCCGCAGTATACGCAGTTTACATCTTTCATACTGTAGTTAAATGCAGGAGCTACCTCTGTTTTAAATCCTCTGTTTGTGAAATCAAGTGCTCCAATACCTTGTACGTCTCTACATACGCTTACGCATCTTCCGCAAAGTATACATTTACTTGGGTCTCTTACTATAGAATCTGATAAATCATCCACTCTGCTTTCACATTTTTCGCCTTGATAAGGTATATCTCTTATACCAAGCTCGTCGCAAAGCTTTTGCAATTCACAGCTTCCATTTCTCTTACAAATTAAACATTCTCTATTGTGATTTGCTAATATTAATTCTACGTTTGTTTTTACTGCTTTTCTAACTTGAGGTGTGTTTGTTCTTACATTCATACCGTCTTGAACTTGTAGAACACATGAAGCAGGTAAGTTTCTCATCGGAACTCCCTTGATATCTACTTCAACTATACAAACTCTACAAGCAGCTACCTCATTTATATCTTTTAAAAAGCAAAGTGTAGGTATATCTATACCAGCTTCCTTAGCAGCCATCAACACTGTATAATCCTTTGGCACTTCAAGCTCTATACCATTAATTGTTATTTTAACTTTATCCATATATTTACACCTACCTTCCTATTTTTTTATTATAGCCTTAAATACACACGCATTTACGCAGGCACCGCATTTGATACATTTTTCTTGGTTAATTATATGAATTTCTTTAACCTTACCCTCTATTGCACCTACAGGACATTGTCTAGCACATTTAGTACATCCCTTACAATTTGCTGTAATTGAATAGCTTGCAAGTGCTGAACAAACTCCTGCTGGACATCTTTTTTCATTAACATGTGCTTCATACTCATCTCTGAAATATTTTAATGTTGATAAAACAGGGTTTGGAGCTGTTTGACCAAGACCGCACAATGAAGTACTTTTAATTGTGCTTCCTAATTCTTCTAATCTGTCAAGGTCTTCCATAGTTCCTTTACCTTCAGTAATTCTATCAAGAATTTCTAGCATTCTCTTTGTACCTTCACGGCATGGAGTACATTTTCCGCATGATTCATCAACTGTGAATTCAAGGAAAAATCTTGCTATATCAACCATGCAGTTGTCTTCGTCCATTACTATCATTCCGCCTGAGCCCATCATCGAGCCAAGAGCAGTCAATGTATCGAAATCTATTTTCGTATCTATATAATCAGATGTTATACATCCACCAGAAGGTCCTCCTGTTTGAACGGCTTTGAATTTCTTGCCATTCGGACATCCTCCTCCTATATCATATATAACCTCTCTAAGTGTCGTTCCCATAGGTACTTCAACAAGACCTGTGTTATTTATTTTTCCACCTAAAGCAAATACTTTTGTTCCCGGTGATTTTTCAGTTCCCATACTCTTGAACCAGTCAGAGCCCTTAAGTATGATTTGAGGAATATTCGCTAATGTTTCAACATTGTTGATTATTGTTGGTTTACCCCATAATCCTTTATTTGCAGGGAATGGAGGTTTATTTCTTGACATACCTCTCTTGCCTTCGATAGAAGCCATAAGTGCAGTTTCTTCTCCACAAACGAAAGCTCCGGCTCCAAGCCTGATTTCAACATCAAAATCAAAGCCTGAATCAAATATATTTTTACCTAAAAGTCCAAGCTCTTTTGCTTGTCTTATTGCTATTTCTAATCTGCTAACAGCTATAGGGTATTCAGCTCTAACGTATATAAAACCTTTTGTAGAGCCTATTGCATAACCGGCTATCGCCATAGCTTCTAATACTGAATGAGGGTCTCCTTCAAGTACAGATCTATCCATAAATGCACCTGGGTCTCCTTCGTCAGCGTTGCAGATAACATATTTTTGATCTGCTTGATTAGGTGCAGCAAATGACCATTTCATTCCTGTTGGGAATCCACCGCCACCTCTTCCTCTAAGCCCTGAATCTTTAACTACTTTTATAACATCTTCCGGTTTCATTTCAGTTAAAGCTTTTCCTAATGCCATATATCCATCTTTTGCTATATACTCGTTAATATTTTCTGGGTTTATAGCACCACAGTTCTTAAGTGCAATTCTTTTTTGTTTTTTATAAAAGTCTAATTCATTTAATGATTTTACCGCCTCATGAGATGAAGCTTCTTCATATAAATATTTTTGTACAATTCTTCCCTTTAATAAATGCTCTTCTACTATTTCGTCCACTCTGTCTATTGTCATTTTTGCGTAGAATGAGCCTTCAGGGTATATAATTACAATCGGTCCTTCCTCACAAAGTCCAAAGCAACCAGTTGCTATAACTTGAACCTCTTTATCAAGTCCTTTTTCAGTTATTTTTTCTTCAAATCTATTTTTAATTAACAAGGACTTTGATGATGTACAACCTGTACCGCCACACACTAATACGTGTGATCTAAAAATAGTCATTTTTTACCTCCAATAAGTCTATCTACCATTATCTGCATTAACCGATAGTGTATTCTTTGATAATTTTGTTGTTTACAATATGTTCAGCTATTACTTTTTTAGCTTTTTCAGCATCCATATTTACATAGGTAACTTTTTCATTGTCTCCCTTGAACACTTCAACTATAGGCTCAAATGTACACATTCCTATGCAGCCTGTCTGAACTACTTGAACATTTAGTAAATTTCTTTTTGCTATCTCCTCAATAAGAGCATTTAATACAGGTCTTGCTCCTGCTGAAATTCCGCAAGTAGCCATTCCTACAACTATTCTTACATCTTTATCAGTATTACGCATTTCCATGTTAGCTAAAGAAGCTTCTCTAATTTTCTTCAATTCTTCTAATGATTTCATTTTGAACTATTTCCTTTCTTTAAAGTAAATTCATTACTTCTCGTATGAAGCTATTATAGATGGAATGTTGTTAGGATCAACTTTTCCAAAAACTTCATCATCAATCATCATTACTGGAGCTAGACCGCAACAGCCTAAGCATCTTGTTGCTTCCAAAGTAAACAATCCATCCTCTGTAGTCGCACCAACCTTAACTTTTAAAGTTTCAGCTAGCTTGTCCAAAACAGCCTGTGAATTTCTAACATAACATGCAGTACCTAGACATACTCCAATCTTATGCTTTCCTTTCGGATCAATGGAAAATTGTGTGTAAAATGTAGCTACTCCATATATTTCTGCCAAAGGAATATTCAATTCTTCCGATATAAATTTCTGCACTTCAATTGGCAAGTATCCAAAGATACTTTGAGCCTTGTGTAAGGTTTGCATCAAAATACCCTGAGAGTCCTTTAATGAGTCCATATACTTTTTAAGCTCTATGAAACCCTTTTCATTTTCCTTAATATCAAATCCTGTTTGCACTTTTAAAACCTCCTCTATTTAATTAAAAGTCATACTATAGAAATTATATTAATATGTTAATTGTTTGTCAATTCATTATTTAAAAAATTTATAATTATTAATAAAATTAATTTTTTTACACAATTAGCTAATTAAATTTGCTTTTTATAATTTATTCTAATCCTATAATTGAGATATAAATTTTTATGCAATAATAATCATACCAATGCGCCTATTTTATAAAAATATTATGCACATTTCCACATAGGTATGATAAATTTGTTTAATAATTTTCAATTTTTTAAATATTAACTTACAAACAAAACATTTCAAATTATATAATATTAAAAATATTATTTTTATTGTATAAAAAGCGAAAAAAGTTTCGCTCTTTAGTCCTCATTAATTCCAAATAAAGCTAGAAGTCTATTCAAATCCTCATTGTTTTTGTATTCTATTTCTATTTTACCTTTATTTTTTTTGCTTGTTATTTTAACCTTAGAAGAAAATCTACTTGTCAAAGCATCTTCAATATTTAAAACAAACTTATCCTTTTCTTTTGTCTTTTTTGCTTTAGGATTTTTGATAGCTTTTACGATTTTCTCAACGTCTCTAACATTTAATCCATCTCTGATTATTCTGTCAGTTAAATCTTTTTGAGCCTTTTTATCAAGAGAAATCATTGCCCTTGCGTGTCCTTGACTTATTTCACCTAAAGTAATTTTTTCCTTTACATAATCGTCCAGACTTAATAATCTCAAAATGTTAGTAACATAAACTCTGCTTTTTCCAATAACATCTGAAAGTTCTTCCTGAGTTATAGCATATCTCTCCATGACATAATCATAGGCATTTGCTTCGTCTATCGGATTTAGGTCTTCTCTCTGAATGTTTTCTATAAGCGCAAGCTCTGAAGCATTTTTGTTTTCTATATCTCTTACTATACATGGAATGTTTGCTAATCCAGCAATTTTAGACGCTCTCCATCTTCTCTCTCCAGCAATAATCGTATAGATTTTATCTTCCTTTTTAACTATTATTGGTTGAATAAGTCCATAACGTTTTATAGAGTCTGATAATTCTTCAAGCTTGTCCTTTTCAAAATTTTTCCTCGGCTGATTTGGATTTGGAGATATTAAATTTATATCTATTTCTTTTATTTTGTCAAGCTCGTCCTGCTCTATATTGTCTGGTATCAATGCAGATAGACCTTTTCCTAATGCCTTTCTCGGGTTTGCCATATTAAAACTCATTCCTTTCATTATCTTTTGCATAAATGATAATTCATTATATATCACATAGAAAAAAATTTCAAGCCCCTAGACAAAGGGACTTTTAAACTTTTATTATTTTGTATCCTGATTATCTATAAATTCCTTGGCTAATTTTTTATAAGCTTCGCTTCCCTTTGATTTATCATCATATATGATTATAGGTTGTCCAAAGCTTGGAGCCTCTGCAAGTCTTATATTTCTTGGAATTACTGTTCGATATACTTTGTTTTTAAAGTATTTTTTAACTTCCTCTACTACTTGAATAGATAAGTTTGTCCTTCCGTCGTACATATTTAACAAAACACCTTCAACATCAAGCTCGGAATTTAAAGTTCTTTTGACTAATCTAATGGTTTCTATCAACTGTCCAACTCCCTCCAGCGAATAATATTCACACTGGATTGGAATTATGACTGTTTGTGATGAAGTCAAAGCATTTAAGGATAAAAGACCTAATGATGGAGGACAATCTATTATAATAAAATCAAATTTGTCCTTTATTTTTTTAAGATGTTCTCTCAAGGTTCTTTCTCTTTCAACTGATGTAGCTAATTCTATCTCTGCTCCCCAAAGTTGAATATTAGCCGGAACTACATATAAATTCTCAATTTCTGTTTTAACAATTGTTTTATTTATATCGTAGCCATTGATTAAAACATCATAAATAGTGAATTCTACATTGTTTTTATCAACTCCAAATCCACTTGTTGAGTTTGCTTGTGGGTCTATATCTATGCTTAACACTTTCTTACCTTCTAAAGCCAAGGCAGCACATAGGTTTACATTTGTTGTTGTTTTGCCGACACCGCCTTTTTGATTAAACACACTTATTATCTTAGCCATGTTTACACACATTCCTTTCTTTTGTTAAAACAGCATATCTTTACTTCAAGCTTTTCTTTGGTATTCTCACCTTTAGCTCTATAAATTCATCGGATTCCTGTTCTTCAAATTTTGCATCTATTCCGGTTTTCAAAATTTCATTATAGGCATTTCTA
>DCPV01000006.1:9635-19869 GCA_002323775.1 Firmicutes bacterium UBA1535
TGTATTTACATATATTTTATAGTTTATAAAGTTCTTTATGTACAGCTTATTTTTTAACTTTTCCTTATTTATGTTATCAGCTATAGATTCAACAAGCTTTTCAGTTGCAGTAACATTTAGCTCTTTTTTTACAATCTTATCTACAATGTCTAACATTAAATCTTCATCTGTCAATTTCAAGAGAGCTCTTGCATGTCTTTCACTCAAATTGCTATCAATTAGGGCTTGTTTCACTTTTTGAGGTAATTTTAAAATTCTTAATTTATTTGCCACGGTAGACTGTGTTTTTCCTATTTTTTCTGCCAGAAGCTGTTGAGTTATGTTAAAATCATAAATTATTTTCTCAAATGCTAAGGCTTCTTCAATGAAATTAAGATTTTCTCTCTGCAAATTTTCTATGAGTGCCATTGCTGCCGATTCTTCTTCTCCGGCAGATATGACAATAGCAGCTATAGTTTCATGCTCCAATAGCTTAGTAGCTTTTAATCTTCTCTCACCTGCTACCAGCTCATACAGCTCATCAGCCAATCTTCTTACAACTATTGGCTGAATTAAGCCATAGCTTTTTATAGACAGACTTAATTCTTCCAAAGCTTTATCGTCAAAGCTTTTTCTTGGTTGGTTCTTATTGGATATAATTTCATTAATGTTGATATTTACTACCTTGTTAGACATTTTAATTATCCCCCTTTTTGCGGAATTATTTTATTTTAATTTTATAACATTTTGCTCTTATAATAAAGGTTTTTTTTCTGGTGTCCCAGCTTTTCTTGGATAAATTTTTTCCATTTGTTTAATTTTCTCAATTATTACAATTTTTCTCGTAATATCTGAGTTTGGAATTTTAATTAATTTTGTATCTATTATCTTTCCGCCTAATTTTTCTATAGCACTTTTTGCTCCACTTATTTCCTCGGAAATATTCTCGCTCTTATATGCGGCAAAATGTCCTCCAAGCTTTACAAATGGCAAACACAATTCAGACAATACGTTTAGTGGAGCAACAGCTCTCGAAACGCAAATATCATACTTTTCTCTGTATTTAGTATCTTGCCCAAAGTCCTCGGCTCTCCCATGTATAAGCTCTACATTCTTTAGTTTAAGCTCATCTATAACTAGCTGTAAAAAATCAATTCTTTTTCTAAGACTATCCAATAGTGTTAATTTAAAATTATCATTGACTATTTTAAGCGGTAGACCAGGGAAGCCACCGCCTGTACCTACATCAATAATTTTTTTATCTATGCTTTTATTGTTATTATTCAAGAATATCACACTGTCTAAATAATGCTTTATATAAATTTCTTCATCATTTTCTATTCTTGTGATATTGATTTTTTTATTCCACTCAAGCAATAAATCTTTATATATATTAAATTTTTTCTCTATTTCATCTGTGTATTCAAGACCTAGCTCCTCAAATCCAGATTTTAATATTTGATTTTGCATTATATCCTCTACTTTTTCTCATCTTTATGAGAGGAGCAAAGCCCCTCCGCTAAATCTATTTTTTTCTTTTTATTTGTTCAAGATAAATTAGCAATACATTTATATCGGCAGGCGATACTCCTGATATCCTCGAGGCCTGACCTATTGATGTAGGCAGTATTTTTGAAAGTTTTTGCTTTGCTTCTATTCTTAAACCATTTATTTTATCATATTCTATGTCTTCCGGTATTTTTTTATCCTCCAGCTTTTTAAACTGTTCTATCTGTTTTAACTGCTTTTGGATATATCCTTCATACTTTATAGCTGTTTCAACATAGTTTATTATTTCTTCACTTAATTCTTTTCTCTCAATATCTAAATGAGCTATATTTCTGTAATTTATCTCAGGTCTTTTTATAAGCTCCAGCAAATTTATTGGCTTTGATAGAGGAGCTGTCCCCATTTTCTCTAAAAACTCACCTATTTCCTTTGTAGGTGTAATCTTTGTTGCTTCAAGCCTTTTTATCTCGCTTTCTACTGAAACTTTTTTATTTATATATCTTTTATATCTTTCCTCACTTGCAAGTCCTATCTTGTATGATGCTTCTGTCAATCTTTCATCTGCATTATCCTGTCTTAAAACAAGTCTGTACTCAGCTCTTGATGTCATCATTCTGTATGGCTCATTAGTTCCTTTTGTGACCAAGTCATCTATTAACACTCCTATATAGGCTTCTGATCTGTCCAAAATAAGAGGTTCTTCGTTTCTTAATGAAAGCACAGCATTTATTCCTGCTATCAAGCCCTGTGCCGCCGCTTCTTCATATCCAGAGCTTCCGTTTATCTGTCCCGCAAAAAATAGATTTTTTACTTCCTTGAACTCCAGGCTTGGTTTTAGCTGAGTAGGGTCTATGCAGTCGTACTCTATAGCGTAAGCAGGTCTCATAATTTCAGCATTTTCAAGACCTACCATCGTTTTATACATAGCTGTCTGCACTTCAAACGGAAGGCTTGATGACATGCCTTGTATATACATCTCTTTTGTATTTAAGCCCTCCGGCTCTATAAAAAGCTGATGTTTTTCTTTGTCAGAAAATTTTACTATTTTATCCTCAATTGACGGACAGTATCTCGGTCCAACACTTTCTATAACTCCTGTATAAAGTGGAGATCTATCGAGATTGTTTTGTATTATTTCCTTTGTTTTTTCGGTAGTATATGTCAAGTAGCATGGTATTTGCTCTATATTTATACTGTCGGTCATGAATGAAAATGGTATTATTTTCTCGTCTCCGCCTTGCTTTTCCATAATATCAAAATTCATTGTATCTGAACTTATTCTTGCAGGAGTTCCTGTTTTAAATCTTCGTAAGTGTAATCCAAACTTTGTCAATGCACTTGACAATTTATTTGCAGGAAACAATCCACTTGGACCAGATTCATAGTTTAATTCTCCTATAAATATTCGTCCCTTTAGGTATGTTCCTGTTGTCACTATAACTGCTTTAGTATGATAATATGCTCCATATTGGGTATAGACATTAAAGCTTTTGTCTTCATTTAATCTTATATCTATAGCTTCTGCTTGCAGTAAGTAAAGCCTTTCTTGATTTTCTATGACCTTTTTCATTTCTGCATGGTAATTATTTTTATCAGCTTGTGCTCTTAGGGAATGTACTGCCGGTCCTTTGGATAAATTAAGCATCTTGCACTGTATCATGGTTTTATCTATATTTATGCCCATCTCTCCGCCAAGAGCATCTACTTCTTTAACCAAATGTCCCTTTCCTGTTCCGCCTATAGATGGATTGCAGGCAAGCATTGCTATAGAATCAAGGTTCATAGTCATCATCATAGTATTCATATTAAGTCTTGCACAGGCTAAAGCTGACTCGCAACCAGCGTGACCTGCACCTATTACTATAACATCATAAGTACCTGCCAAAAATTCCTTGACTGTACTCATGTCGTTTTTATGTTTAATTAATTCATCTAATTGTATCATTTTAAGTCTACTTTCTAATTCTTATAAATTGTAATTTATTGCTTTATACTGCTATATACAAAGTATAAATTTTTCCGTATAGGAAGTTGCTGCCGACATACGGCAATCTTCAGTATATTGTATAACTCTACATCAAGTAAATGCACAAGTGGAGTCCACCCCATCTTATTTGCAAAATGTATAATATAATTTTTGTTGCTTAACTATATACTTAGGTTATAGCCAAGACCACATAATAAAGATAATACTATACTATTTGATTATAGTGAAAATTAAGGAGTGCCTAATAGTGTTAATTATGTTGTAATAACAATATAGGTAAGATATCCATCAAACCCGTATTTATAGAAATATTGTGAATTTACTCTCAGTTTCGTGACTTCCTATAACAATGCAAAATGGGTACTCTCAAAAATTGTTTTCATTAGGCATAAGCAAAACGGGTGTCCGGCAGGGTCAAACATAACTCTCCAGCTATCAGAAAATTGCTCATCAGCAATTATTGCTCCACAATGGATTGCATGTTGAACTGCTTTTTCCAAATCATTAACGGCGAAGTCTAAATGCGCCATTTGCTGTTGAGCTTCAGGTTCTTCCGGCCACACAGGCGGTATATAATCTGGATTTTGTTGAAACACTATACCAGGATACATTCCATGATGCGTTCCCGGAGGGTATACCCACGCATATTCTTCACTAAGTCCTATTTCCCACTTGAGCAAAGCCGCATAGAATTTTGCTAACTCTTGTATGTCTTTACAATCCAAGGTAAATGAGTACATTTTAATTTTCAGTTCATTTTCCATAACACTAATACCTCCTAATATAAATTATCTTCAATGATTATAATGTAATCATTAATTTTTTATCAACGTTAATAACTATTTTCCAATGCAAAAATCACTAAATATTTTATCTATCAAATCATCGCTAACTGCCTTTCCAACTATTAATCCCAAGTTTTCCATGCAGGTCTTTAAATCAATTTCTATAAAATCTATGCTCATTCCGTTTTCTATAGATTTTAAAACCTCTTTTAAATTATTTGCCGCATTTATAAGCAAGTTCTTTTGTCTTGCATTATTAATTATCAAATCATTTCCTATATCAATTTTTCCTTCAAAAAACATGGTTTGTATAGCATTTGTTATTTTTTCAAGACCCTCGTTTTTTAATACTGATATATTGATAATCCTATCGTCAATATTTTTATACTTAGACAAATTAAGCTTATCTCCTAAGTCTGTTTTATTTTTTAAATATATTACCTTTTTGTCTTCAACAAGCTTTAATATCTCTAAATCCTCTGCTTCTAAATCATTTGACGCATCTAATACCATCATGATGAGGTCTGCTTCATCAATTTTAGATAGAGCTTTTTCCACACCTATTCTTTCTACTGTATCATCAGTTTTTCTAATTCCGGCTGTATCTATTATATTAAGTGGAATTCCGTTTATATTTACATATTCTTCTATTGTATCTCTTGTGGTTCCGGGAATTTCAGTAACTATAGCTCTGTTTTCATTCAATAGAAAATTCATTAAAGAAGATTTTCCAACGTTTGGCTTACCAAGTATCAGTGTTTTAATACCCTCTTTGTAAATCTTTCCTGTATCTGCTGTCCTTATAAGTGCTTCAATATCATCAAGCATCTTTTGTGCTTCTTCTCTTACCTTGTTTATGGTTACTTCATCTTCATCATACTCTGGAAAATCAATATTTACCTCTATATTTGCCAAAAGAAATATTATATTCTCTATCAGCTCATTTACTTGCTTTGACAGCCTTCCCTCAAGATGTGTAACAGATATTTCATGACTGCTGTTAGTTTTGGCATTTATAATATCAATTACAGCTTCTGCCTGAGTTAAATCAATTCTTCCGTTAAGAAATGCTCTTTTAGTGAATTCTCCTCTTTCTGCTGTTCTGCAATCATATGTCAAAATCAAATCAAGAATTTTTTTAGCTGACAATATACCTCCATGACAATTGATTTCTATAACGTCCTCTTTTGTAAAGGTATTGGGTTTTTGCATAAATGAAAGCAATACCTCATCTAATATCTTTCCTTCATTGTCAACTATCATTCCATAATTTAGATATCTATTTTTAAAGCTATTCACTTTTTTATTATTTTTATCAACAAAAATTTTTAATGCTATCTCTAATGCTTCGTCTCCGCTTATTCTTATAATGTTTATCCCTGAATTGCCAAGAGCTGTAGCAATAGCTGCAATTGTATCGTGTATCATATTAACAACAACCTTATCTATATTTATATCCATACACCTATTGTATAGGAGCTTCTATCTTTAAATAATATAAAGACCATATATATTTTACAATATATTCTATCATTTGTACATATAAATTCATTATTTTTTAAAAATAAAAATTGCAGCATTAATTTTCCACTCTTTTAAAATATTCTTATAAGGCAATGAATATTTAATTTATATAAAAATAATGATATTATTTAGAAAATCTACATAATATCATTATTTTTACCTTATGAAATACTTTATATTACTCTATTTTAACTAATCATTTTTATATTCAAGATATATTATTTTCTCATTTAAAGTAATTTCAACATATATTTTGTGTAAATCTTTTTTATTTAAAAAAACTCTTGATCCTACTTCAATAGTATTAGAATATAATTCTTCTTTTATCATTGAATCAGTCTGAGATACTTGTTTAAGTATACTTCCATAATATTCCCATCCATCTGGTATTGAATAAACAACATTTCCTCTTTGACAATATAGATTATTATTCACATATACCATTGGTATGTATGCCCATTTCTCTACAACATAAGGTTTTGGTTCATCCTTAGAAACAAACGAAAATATAGCAATCACAATAATGAACACTAATACTATTCCTGCAAAAAACATCATAAATTTTTCCATACACTATCCTCACATAAAATTCAAACTGGCATTCCAAGCATATTAAAATGCCAGTTTTACATTTTTAAAATTATTCAAATATTAATTTTATAACTATAATAGTTTATAACTTACATACTATAGCCTTATCAAAAGTCATGTATAGTACTCGTCCATGTATATATTATTCCATCTTTAGTTATATATTGAAAATCTTTTTCATATATTTTCTCATAAACAGAATACCATGGATTCCATATTGAAAAGTAAAAGTTTGCTGAATTATCATTATATCCTCTACAAACAACAGCATGCCCAGTTCCTTTATTATTAGTTAATCCAAAGAATATAGGTGTTCCTTTATCTATTGACCATTGTACATGTGTATAAGATAATCTTCTACCCTCAATTTGAGGAAGTAGCCCTTTAAGTTTAGAATAATTAATAACATTATCATTAGTAAAAAGCGCCTTTTTTAAATAAATAGCAGGAAAACCTGGGTAAGCCCATTCCATTAACACTATTGCATTGCATTGTGATAAACTTAATCCTTTCATAAATCTAACTATTGATGCTGTACAATATGCTGCACACCAATTTTCATCATTAGCCTGGGTTTCTTTTAAGTCTAATTGCAAATAGTTAGATGACATATATCTTTACATTGCATACGGTTTTACATTTATAGTATACAGTAATTTGCTTGAGCTTTCTAGCTTTATTTCACTTATTTCAGTAGATTTTTGTTTTATATATGAAGTATTTGTAAAATTACCTTCATTATCATCGATAATAGTAAATACATTATCGTTAACTACAGAATAAACATCATTATACTGTCCGCACAATACTATAGCTGGATAATCAATAGTAGATTGAGAAAAAGAAGTTACAATATTTTTTTCAAAATCATCTACTTCGCTGAAGATACCATTATATTTACCATCTAAATTAAACACTCTGTAAGAGCCTACTAATTCATCCTTAAAATAAACCATGAAATAATATAAATCAATTTCACAATTAAAGAGTTTAAAAGGATATAATAATTTTATGTAATTTGAATCATATTGATCCATCAACATATTACCAATAGAATTTTGGGCATACTCAATAGCATCATTTGGTATATATCCAGTTTCTACATAATAATTTCTGTCATTTTTTCTAGTAATTTCTTGAGCAGAAGCAAAAGTAAACGAACTGCACGTTACAAGTATAACTAAAATAATACTTATTAATCTTTTTAACATATTTTTCCTCCTAATTTTTATAAGTTAATTCAACTCAATTTTTTTATTTTTTCTAAAGTAACTATTATTATTATGATTCTATGACCTTCGTTAAATTAAAACTATTAATTTTCCAATGGACTCAACTCTTTGTTTTTTTAACATTATGTTATTGTTATTATACTACAAATATTTTTTTATGCCGAAGTATGGCGAAACTAGTATATATTTATTCGAAATTAGTTGTTTTTTTATTATAAGTTTACTTTTTAAATTTGTTACATGAAATTTTTATTATTAGATGTGGTGTATTTATTGATTTTTTTAAATTTTTAAGCATACTTAAATTAATTTTATCCTTTTTTATTAATATATAAACAATATCAATTTAAATATATATTAGATGATCAATTTGTGAATTGTAAATACCGTGCTTTAGAACGTCCATTTTACACTTGACAATTGGTATATAAGAATTTATGTTTGTTAAAAGTTTAAGTTTGTTACTTCACATTAATTTTATACTAACCTTTTATTATAACAAAAAGAATTAAAATTTCCAATAAAAAATTACCATAAATTTATTTTTATACAAATTTATGGTAATCTACTCAAAACTATTTATATTTATCTCTTTAAGTCTACTACTACTTTTCTAAAAGGGTCATTACCTTCACTGTATGTAACTATATCCCTTTCTTCTTGAAGTGTTGAATGTATAACCCTTCTTTCATAAGGATTCATAGGCTCAAGCTTTATTTTTCTCTTATAATATCTGCATCTTTCAGCTGTTCTTCTAGCTAGATTTTTAAGAGTTTCTTCTCTTTTTTCTCTATAATCTTGGATATTTAATACTGTTTTTACGTAAGCTTCTCTTTTTTTGTTTACTATAAGACTAAGCAAGAATTGAAGCTCATCAAGTGTATTACCCCTTTTTCCTATAATAATACCCTTATCATCTTCATTTACTTGTGTTATATCAAGCTTTAAAACATTATTTTCAAAGGAAACAGTATATTCTGCTTTTATATTCATTTTATTTAAAATTTTATCTATGAATTCTTTCGCTTTTTCCTCTGGTCCGTTTACCATTGTAACTTTAACTTTAGCAACTTTACTTCCTAAAAGACTACCAAACAAACCTTTAGCAGGCTCCTTTAATATATCTATCTGAACTTCGTTTATTTCTGCTTCAAGCTGTTCTAATGCTGATTTTACTGCTTCATCTACTGTAGGTTTTTCAATAATAATATTTTTCATAATATACATGCCCATGCACCTATTTTATAAAAACCCATTATTTACCTAAGCATGGGCACGGCGCATTACCCTTTCTTTATTTTTAATTTATTTTAGCCTTCTCCATTGATTCTCTACTCTAAAAGAATTCCTTTGATTTTATTGCTCTTTAATCTTTTTTGAAGAATTTAAAACTATCCATTGTTGTAGTAATTGGAATATATTTCCAACTACCCAATATAGTGCAAGTCCCGACGGGAACTTAATTGACATAAAGAATATCATAATAGGCATCATTATATTCATCATATTTTGGGTTGATTTTTGTTGCTCGTCCACAACTGTCGGTTGAGAAGCTGAAGTCATCTTTGTTGTCAAATATGTTGTATAAGCTGATATACCTGCAAGTATCGGTATTGCTACACCAATGAACGGTAAGTTAAATCCCATACCTACACCATTTACAATTTCATTGCTAAGAATATGTCCTTCTGAAAATGCTAAGTCCTTAATCCATAAAAAGCTTTTGTTTATTAAATCATAAGCAGCTTGATCTCCACCAAAGATATATTTAACAGGTCTTTGAATAACATTGAAGAATGTTACAATTAAAGGTAATTGTATAAGCATAGGTAAACATCCTGCCATAGGATTGTAACCCTCCTCCTTATACAGCTCCATTTGTTTTCTTTGGAATGTTTGAGGGTCTTTGCCGTATTTTTCTTGTAACTCTTTAATCTTTGGGTTAAGCTCCTGCATTCTTTTCATAGACTTTGTTTGTTTTAAAGTCAAGGGCAATAATAAAAATTTAATAACCAATGTTATTAAAATCAACGATATCGAATATGCAGATAGATACTTTGTATCTAAAGGCAATACTAAATTATAAAATAATTTCATAAGCCATCCGGTAGGAATTGCTATAAAATCTAAAATCATTTGTACCTCCAATTATTTTAATGGGTCATAACCACCTTTATTGAAAGGGTGGCATCTTAATATTCTTTTTATTCCTAAATATGAGCCCTTGATAAATCCATACTTTTGTAAAGCTTCTACAAAATACTGCGAGCATGTTGGATAAAACCTACAGCTTGGAACCACTTTAATAGGAGAAAATTTTTGGTAAATTCTTATTAAGCTAATCAGTATCACCGAAGGTATTGATATCAACACCTTAAGCATCGTTTTCAATTTAGATAAAATTTTCATCACTCACTTCAAATGAATTTTAATTGTTTTTTTAACTTAAATATTCAATTTACTTCTTTTCAAAACCTTGAAAAAAGACTTTTCTAAGTTCCTATAATCAGCATCAACTGCATTAATTCTTGCCATAAAAACAATATCGTATCCAGTCTTTATTTTATCCTCATTTAATCTCACTATTTCTTTCAATCTTCTTCTTATTTTATTTCTATCTACAGCAT
>DCPV01000006.1:19944-21764 GCA_002323775.1 Firmicutes bacterium UBA1535
CGTATCTGTTTTTAACATCCTTATTTTTTTTAACAAAAATAACTATATTATAATCTGAAAAGGAATTATTACAATTATATACAGCTTTATACTCTGAGTTTTTTTTTATTATAATCATTTCAATTTTCCTAATTCTTGTAAAACAAGATTTTTGTATTATAAAACAATACTCTTGTTCTAAATAACAAAGATATTCTTTGTTATTGTTCTTCATCAAAGCTTTAATTCTTATACATACATAAACACGCCCATGCAGCAAGTCAAATATTAATATAGCCTAAATCCGGTAAACCTAGATTTTTATATTATAAAACAAGATTTTTTGTCTCTTTTAAAAAAGACTTTGCTTGCAACATGGGCTTAATGTATAATTTCATAGCTTAGATTACTACGCTGACAATACTTTTCTTCCCTTAGCTCTTCTGCTCTTTAATACTTTTCTTCCGTTTCTTGTACTCATTCTTTTTCTGAAGCCATGTTCCTTACTTCTTTGTTTTCTTTTCGGTTGATAAGTTCTTTTCATTTCAAAAACACCTCCTTATTTATGACAGACTTTTACAGTTAATATTTATATATTATCTATAAAAATCATATGTTTTCACGAAATTTTATTTATAACAATAAAGCAAAGCTTCATTATCCAATAAAACTTTTATACTACTAATCATAAAGATTAATATAATTAGTTTAAAATAAAATTGCACGAAAATATTATATAAACTAATTTCAAGAATGTCAACATAATAATATTAAAGTTTTATTAAAAATAGTAAAGTAAGCTTTATTATTTGACAATAAAACTTTGGAATTTTATAATATTAAACAATTATTGCCAATAATAATAAAATATTATAAAATTATCCAAATAATAAATTTAATGTTAAAAATATCATGAACAATTTTTTTATATTATGTGTAACTCTTGTAATATACTATACTTTTGCAAATAATGCAATTATTTTTTAATAATTCTAATAAATAATTGAAATTTTTTTAAAAAAGTGTTAATATTAATATATTAATTTTTTTGTATTAACAATTTGTACACAAGTTATCAACAAATTTTCAACATAATATTACTTTGTTGATAAGTATGTTTACAACTTTTTAGCAAACTGACAAAATCATTCAAATTTGAATAGTTATATTGTTTATAAATTAATAACACAACTGTTGATAAGACTTATTTTTCAATGTTGTTGATATATTTTTATCCACAATTAAGTTTTAAAATTTTAGGAGGGGACAAGCTTGGAATTAAATGAAATATGGAGCGAGGTTTTAAGGATACTTAAGGAGGATGTTCATAAGGTAGCCTTTAGCACATGGTATGAGCCGCTTAAAATAGTAGCGTATCAAAACAATACCGTCTATTTAGAGACAGCTAATGAATTTTTTAGAAATATGGTAAGCCAAAGACATCATTCTTTGTTAAAGAATGCTTTTGAGTATGTCTTAAAACAGGAAACAGAATTAGTTTTCACTATACCTAGCGATAATGTAGAAAAAATGATTAAAAATAAGCAATCCTCTTTGGACCAAGAATATCCGGATGAAGAAATGCTTTCAAATAGAAAATTAAATATTAAATATAAATTTGATAACTTTATTGTAGGAAGTGGCAATAGATTCGCTCATGCGGCATCATTAGCAGTTGCTGAAGCTCCGGCTATCACCTATAATCCACTTTATTTGTACGGTGGTGTAGGTCTTGGAAAAACCCATTTAATGCACGCCATAGGACATTATATATTAGATTTTAATCCAGACGCTAAGGTACTCTATGTTACAAGTGAAAAATTTATGAATGACTTGATTAA
>DCPV01000044.1 GCA_002323775.1 Firmicutes bacterium UBA1535
CCTCTGAAAAAGATCGTATTGGAAAAAGCTTGTACAGTGTTAAAATTGCTTTGGAATTATCTAAAGCAAATAAAAAAGTTGTTGTAGTTGAATTTTCTGAAAGAAATAAGAGCATATCCGAATATTTAGAATTAGAAGAACAAATTATCTATGATTTAAAGGATGCTTTAGATGGAGTTTGCAGCATAGACCAGGCAATTATAAACATCGCTGAAAAGGTAGATCTTTTACCGACTCCAAGACTTAAAGAGAAACTAAGTGATATAGAACTTAGCTATTTTGATAAATTGATATCAGAGCTTGAAAGATATTATGACTATATTATTTTAGAGGTATCTAAGCTTAGCAAGGCATATTATATTAATTTAAGAAATATTAACTCTGCAATAATTTTAAATGATAATGAGTTTTCATCCTTAGCTCAGATTAATGATGATTTCATTTTGACATCTGAAAATTCTGTTAAAAATAAATTTATAATAGTAAATAAATATAATACCAGCAGAGCTAAAAAGAATGAAGCCTTAAATATCAAAGACTATACTAAAATTTTTCCAAAGCCAATAACTTCATTTGTAAAATATGATGATAGATATGACGGTTTAAAAAGTGATTATTTTTTAAACCAAAGCTACGATGAGTTATGTAAAACCATAGAGGATATAGCACAAAAAGTTCGTTAAAAATTCTTTGAAACAGCCCCATTATTTTGTTGTAATAAAGCCATAAACATTTTAATACAATATAAAAAGGGGTGTGTCTATTTTGAATAAAATATTTAAGAAAAGAATAGGTATTAAAAGAAAAGAAAATCTTAATAAGGCTTTATTAATACAAGTAATATTTAGCATAATCTTAGTTGTAGCAGTTATAGTTACTAAGCATTTTGGAAATAGTCAAACAGATTCATATTTGAATATGGTTAAAGAAAAGCTTGGCACAACTTTCAATATTAAGCAAACAGCTAGTGGCATTAGTTCGATTTTTTCTAATTTTTCTAAAAAGCTCGGCTTAGACTTTTTGAGTGCTTCTGATTATGCAGCTCCTGTAAGCGGTAAAATACTGAACGAATATGGTGAAAGTGCTACAGCAGAAGATTCATACAATCATGGCATAGACATAGTATCTAATATGGAAGCTGTAAAATCTATATCCTATGGAGAGGTTGTTTCTGTAGGAAAAAATAGTAAATTATCAAATTATATTGTAGTTGAAAGCGGCAGCAAGACAATAATATATGCAAGGTTTGAAGAAGTGTTTGTTTCTAAGGGCGATGAGATTAAATTAGGTGAAATAATAGGAAAACTTAATAATGAAAATAAACTTTTGCATCTTGAAATATGGGAAAATGGCAATTCAATAGACCCTTCAAGACTATTTAAGATTAGTGAATGATGCTATTCTTTATTTGCAAAGCTTATTGAGATTAGTATATTAAATATAAATTGAATCTAAAAAATCTATTGATTTTGTATATATCATTAATGCTTCATGAAATTGGACATTTTATTGCCGCCTTTATAATTCATGCAAAAATAATTAAGTTTCGTATAAGCTTGTTTGGAATTAATATGCAAATAAATACTAATGACTTGTCCTTGAATAAAAAACTAGCTTTATTTTTTTCAGGACCATTTGTAAATTTATTGATTATGGTCTATTTTTATAATATAATTTACGATATTGCATACATCAATATTTTTTTGTCTCTTATAAATTTACTTCCCATAGTACCTTTAGATGGGGGTAATGTACTTAAATCAGTATTAGAACAGTATGTGAAAAAAAAATACGTCTATAAAATAACATTAATAGTCAATATCATATTTTTGATAATTGTAGCTTATTGCTTTTATTTAAGCTTTAGTGTCCTATATTTAGCTATATCATTTATGGCGTTAAAGGGTATTTTACATGAAAAGAATTTGATATTAGAAGAAAAATTGAAGAATACTTATAGAAAATTTATTTAATAGATAAAAGGTTGAAAGAGATGGAAAATAAAGAAGGAATATGTACCGGGTCAATTCGCAAGTGTTTCATGGCTATTTATGCAATAGGTGCATGGACATGAAAATGAAAAACAAAATTAAAGAAATTGCAAAAGATTTAGGGATTGATAGAATTGCTTTTACAAATACAACAAAATACGATGACTTGCTGGAAGTATTAAATTATAGAATAAAAAATAATTATAATAGCGAGTTTGAGGAGAAGGATTTAGCAAAACGATTAGATGCTTCATTTTTAATGCCAAACTGCAAAACTATAATTACAGTTATGATTCCGTATGGGAAGGGTTATAAAATACCAATAAAAAATAGTATGGGTAATCTTAGTGTGTCTTCTTTTGGCAGGGATTACCACAAGGCTTTACATGAAAAGCTTGAAGAATTAACTTCAGCATTAAAGAAAGATTTTGAATTTAATTATAAAATATGTGTTGATAACACTCCTTTAAATGATAGAGCAATTTGCCTTAAATCAGGACTTGGCTACATAGGAAAAAATTGTATGCTTATAGATGATGAATTTGGTTCTTTTGTTTTTTTAGGCTCTATTTTGACTGATTTAGAGATTTTAGATGATTTTGATTCAAATACTAATGCTGTTGAAGCGAATATTAATTCATCTAAATGTGGAAATTGCAACATCTGTATAAATAAATGCCCAAATAATGCAATAATGGATAACAATATAATAAATACTAAAAAATGTG
This sequence comes from Firmicutes bacterium UBA1535, assembly GCA_002323775.1. Lineage (GTDB taxonomy): Bacteria > Bacillota > Clostridia > Tissierellales > Sedimentibacteraceae > UBA1535. The sequence goes on from DCPV01000044.1 coordinate 2,720, forward strand.
TTTCTTATTTAACTCAAACTAAAGAATATATACCGATTGAATATAGAAAAGCTATGGGAAATCAGATATATGGATGTGATATGTGTCAACTTAGCTGTCCAAAAAATTATAAAATTTTAAACCAAGTTTCTGAAGAAAATTATGATAGTCTTTTAGTAAATTTAGACGAGCTTTTCAAAATTTCAAATAAAGAATTCAGCCTAAAATATGGGAGCGTTGCAGGAAGTTGGAGAGGAAAAAATGTTTGGAAAAGAAATGCTATTATTGCCTGTGCGAATATGGAGCTTAATAATTTCTATGATTTGATAAAAGGAGAGCTATATGGAAATTCTGAAATGTTTAAAACTTATGCTTCTTGGGCTTTACTAAAATTAAATGTACAAAAAAGTAAAGATTTGATATATAATAGAATTAAATATGAAAGTGAATCTATAGCGAATGAATACGTAAAGCTTTTGCAAAATTACTAAGATATTAAGGTTTAAGTTTCGAAGTATAGATGAAAACAGGTGAGTCCTATAGACACTCCTAAAAAGACATGAGGGTTAAAACTATGAATAAAGCACAAAAAATATATTTTAAATTAAAGGAAGAATATCCTGATGCAAAGTGTGCGCTTGATTATCAAACACCTTTTCAGTTGTTAGTTTCAACTATTTTAAGTGCTCAGGCAACAGATAAAAGCGTTAATGCAGTCACAGAAGAATTGTATATAGACTATCCTGACTTAGAAGCATTTTCAAAATTAAGTATAAAAGAAATAGAAGAAAAGATTAAAAAAATTGGATTGTATAAAAATAAAGCAAAAAGTATATTTAATTTATGCAGAGAGTTAAAAGACTTGTATGATGGACAAGTTCCTAAAACAATGGATGAGCTTATAGTATTATCAGGAGTTGGAAGAAAAACTGCAAGTGTTGTATTGGCAGAAGCCTTTAAAATTCCTGCATTTCCAGTAGATACTCATGTTTTTAGAGTAAGTCATAGATTAGGACTGGCAAAATCGTCAACAGCAGACAAGGTATCCGATGAGCTGATGAAAAAGCTTCCTAAAAAATATTGGATAGATTCTCATCATCTATTTATAACACATGGCAGAAGAATATGCTCATCACGAAGTCCAAAATGTGATGAATGTGTCTTAAATGATTTATGTGAATATAATATTAAACAAGGAAAGGAATAAAATTATTATGTCAACTGTATATTATGAAAATATAAATGTTAATAATTTCAAACTACTTCTTGCATATACAAAGGATAATGTTTTAAGGTTACATTTTAATACAGAGCCTTCATCTGAATGGTATTTTTTAAATTCATTGCATCATGATTTTAGAGATATAAAAAAGAGCGAACTAAGGAACAATTTTGCATTAACAATCGAAGAATATTTGAATGGAAAATCAAAGGACTTAAATTTACCTGTACAGCTTACAGGAACAGAGTTTAACAAGCGAGTTTGGACAGAAATGATGAAAATTCCATATGGTGAGTTAAGAAGTTATAGAGATGTTGCAAAGGCTGTTGGAAGTGAAAAGGCTTCAAGGGCAGTAGGCAATGCAAATAATAAAAATAATATAGTTTTGATAGTACCTTGCCATAGAGTAATAGGAAGTAACAACAATTTAGTTGGATTTGCTCCGGGGCTTGAGTACAAAGTTGAGCTACTGGAAATGGAAGGACATAAAATAATAAAAAAACAAAGTTCATTTTTTGTGGATAGATAAGTAGAAAGGGATAGTTATTATTCATAGTTATTTTTATTTGAATTGTTTTTTATAAATTCTAAATGAGCTATGAATGTTAATAGGAAAATGTAATGTCAATAAATATAGTATTGTTTGAGCCAGAGATTCCTCAAAACACTGGAAATATAGCAAGAACCTGTGCAGCAACAGGCTCAAGGCTTCACTTAATTAAGCCTCTTGGTTTTTCAATAAGCGATAAGCAGCTTAAAAGAGCAGGGCTTGATTACTGGAATTTAGTGGATATAAGCTATTACGAAGATTTAGATGAGTTTTTAAACATTAATGGTAAAAAAGAGATTTTTCTATCAACTACAAAAGCAAGCAAATTTTATTCAGAGGTAAAATATACAGACGATTGCTTTATAGTATTTGGAAAAGAAACAAAAGGACTTCCAGAAGGCTTACATAATCTATATCATGAAAACAGAATAAAAATTCCAATGATAGCAAATGAACACGCAAGGTCATTGAATTTGTCAAATTCAGTAAATATAGTATTGTATGAGGCATTAAGACAAAATAAGTTTTTTGATTTGATTTAATAAAATATGCTTATTTCATATGATATTATGATATAGATAAAGGACGATGATTGTAAACGCTACATAATAGAAGCCAGTATATTTATTCTTGTATTATTTTAATAAACTAAAATATATAAAACATTTATTTATTTAATGTTAAAACTATAAAAATAATTATAAAAAGACTTGCAAAGTATGACAAAATTTTATATAATAGACACACAATTAAATAGAAAAGTTTTGGATGAAGCTTGCGGGAGAGACCAGTATGTGGAAAAGTTTGGGAATGTGAATTTTTTCACTATCGTATAAAATCTTTAGTAATAAAGACTTTTGCATGGGCGCCGAAGGATTAAGTCGTGTCAATTGCCATTGACATGGAGATGATCTCAGGCAAAAGGACCGTAGGCGGACAATACTCTGGAAAGCGTAGCACCGAAGGAGCAATTTTTGAAAAATCAAAAAGAAACTCTCAGGTTAATAACAGAGCAAAAAGGCATAAAGCTTTTTTGTTCTGTTTTTTTATAGCTAACTTACAAAAAAATAAAAAATATTTACTAAATAAATCGGAGTAAAGATGAGTTTTATAATAATAACAAATAATGATATGGTTTATAATAAATACAAAGATCAATATAATATTGAGCTTTATGATTGCAGTATAAAAGACGTAATGTTAAAGGTTAGAGATAGAATACATGAAGGCTTTAAAATGCTGACACATCCTTTATCTAGCAGTATAAAACCAAATGAGTCACTGTATAAATCTATAATGATATCAGATGAAAAATCAATTCTTGATTATGATTCTTTGCTGATTATAGAAAATGGCATAATGACATGTGATAAATTCAACAAAATTAAGTATAATATTGTTTATACAGACAAAATTATAGAAGATTTTAAACTAATTGATTTAACCGTGCTTGAAAGCGCGTTAAATAGGGTATAATTATTATACTCTTATAATATAGAGTGTCGCAAATGACACACAAATGTACAAAACAAAAAATACGGAGGTGACTTTTTTGAAGTTAGAGTTAGGATTAATTCACATTAAAGATATGCAGTTTGCAAATGAAAGCAAATTAGAAAACGGCATTATCTATGTGAATAAGGAAGAATTAAGAAACATAATTTTAGAAGACAAACACATAAAATCAGTCGACTTTGAAATTGCCAAACCTGGTGAGAGCATTCGTATAACACCTGTTAAGGATGTAATCGAGCCAAGAGTTAAGGTGCAAGGACAGGGAGGATTATTCCCAGGAATGATGTCAAAGGTTGATACAGTTGGATCAGGAAGAACTCACGTACTTCAAGGATCAGCAGTTGTTACAACAGGTAAAATAGTAGGTTTCCAAGAAGGTATCATTGATATGTGCGGTATTGGAGCTGAATATACACCATTCTCAAAATTGAATAACTTAGTAATGATTTGTGAGCCTGTTGATAGTTTAAAACAACATGACCACGAAAAAGCAGTAAGATTTGCTGGTTACAAAGCTGCTATGTATTTAGGAGAATTATCAAAAAATACAACTCCTGATGAAATCGAGACTTATGAGACTCCAAACATGATGGAAGGAATCAAATTATATCCTGAGCTTCCAAGAGTAGCATATGTTCAAATGCTTCAATCACAAGGCTTGTTACACGATACTTATGTGTATGGTGTTGACGCAAAACAAACATTGCCTTCATTGATGTATCCAACAGAAATGATGGACGGAGCTATTGTTAGTGGAAACTGTGTATCTGCTTGTGATAAAAACACAACATACCATCATTTAAACAATCCAGTTATAAAAGATATGTATGCAGAACACGGAAAAACATTGAATTTTGTTGGTGTTATCATAACAAACGAGAATGTTTACTTAGCAGACAAAGAAAGATCTTCAAACTTCACAGCTAAAATTTCTGAAATGTTTGGCTTAGATGGAGCTATAGTTTCACAAGAAGGTTTTGGAAACCCTGATACAGACCTTATTATGAACTGTAAAAAAATCGAAGAAAAAGGCATTAAAACTGTTATAATCACAGATGAGTATGCAGGACAAGATGGTAAATCACAATCATTAGCAGACGCTCACGTAAGTGCTAACGCAGTAGTAACAGGCGGAAATGCTAATCAAGTTATCACATTGCCTCCAATGGACAAGGTTATAGGACATATAGACTATGTAAATATAATCGCCGGTGGAAATGAAAACTCATTGCATAAAGACGGTTCAATTGTAGCAGAACTTCAAGTTATAACTGGTGCTACAAACGAATTAGGCTTTAACAGATTAAGTGCTAGATAGGAAGGAGGAAGATTAAGATGATAAAAGTTGTTCAATATATAAATCAGTTCTTTGCACAAGTCGGCGGAGAAGAAATGGCTCACATCCCAGCTGAATTAAGACAAGGACCTGTTGGACCTGGACTTGCATTCAATGCTGAGTTTAAAGGAGAAGCTGAAGTAGTAGCTACAATAGTTTGTGGAGACTCTTATTTCAATGAAAATTTAGATAAAGCTAAGGCAGAAGTTTTAGCAATGGTTAAGAGCCAAAACCCAGATATATTCATAGCTGGACCTGCATTTAACGCTGGAAGATACGGAGTTGCTTGCGGAACTATAGCAGAAGCAGTTCAAGCAGAATTAAATATTCCTGTATTATCAGGTATGTACAAAGAAAACCCAGGTGCTGATATGTTCAAAACTAAGATATACATGGTTGAGACTAAAAACAGCGCTGCTGGTATGAGAGATGCAGTTAAAAAAATGGCACCTTTGGCTTTAAAATTAGTAAGAGGTGAAAAGATAGGTGCATCAATAGAAGAAGGATATTTGCCAAACGGTGTTAGAGTTAACTTCTTCGAAAAGGAAAGAGGATCAAAAAGAGCAGTAAATATGATGCTTAAGAAGTTAGCTGGAAAAGAATTCGTTACTGAGTTCCCAATGCCTGACTTTGATAGAGTTGCTCCTAACAAAGCTATAAAAGATATAACTAAGGCTAAAATAGCTATAGTAACATCAGGTGGTACTGTTCCAAAAGGAAACCCTGACCGTATAGAATCATCATCAGCTTCTAAATATGGAAAATATGATATTTCTGGATTTGATGATTTAACGGCAGATGACCATGAAACAGCACACGGTGGATATGACCCAGTTTATGCTAATGCTGACTCAGACAGAGTTATACCAGTTGACATTTTAAGAGAGTATGAAAAAGCAGGAAAAATTGGATCATTACACAAATACTTCTATACAACAGTAGGTAACGGAACAGCTGTTGCAAGCTCTAAGAAATTTGCTGAAACATTTTCTAAAGAATTGCTTGCTGACGGAGTTGACGCAGTTATATTAACCTCAACCTGAGGTACTTGTACACGTTGCGGTGCAACGATGGTTAAAGAGATTGAAAGAGCTGGAATTCCAGTCGTTCATATCTGTACAGTAGTTCCAATATCATTAACAGTTGGAGCAAATAGAATAGTACCTGCAGTAGCTATACCTCATCCGCTTGGAAATCCAGCACTTAGTATGGAAGAAGAAAAGGAAATAAGGAGAGGAATAGTTGACAAGGCTCTTAAAGCTTTATCAACAGAGGTTGATGGTCAAACAGTATTTGACAAATAAATAATAGTTAATCTTGAGGTTTATAATCGTAAGTTGGCAGAATAAGTTGCCCCTATGATTTTAGCATAGACCTATTGTAGAGGTGCAGTATTGCTACACCTAATTGGGCGATATTGTATCGTCTGGTTTTCTGGGGTGATACCCCCCATCACCTCAGAACTCAATATTTTGAAAGGATATAAGTTAAATGAGTAAATTATATGATGTAATAATTATAGGTGGCGGTCCTGCTGGACTTTCAGCTGCTTTATACGCAGGCAGAGCAAGATTAAGTGTTCTGCTACTAGAAAGAGATAAAGACGGTGGTCAAATAGTTATAACTTCTGAGATAGAAAACTATCCTGGATGCTTAGAGGGAGAATCTGGACCTACTTTAATTGACAGAATGGCAAAACAAGCACAGCACTTCGGAACAGAAAAAATCTATGACGACGTATTAGAAGTTAAGCTTGAAGGACAAGAAAAAATATTAGTAGGTAAAAAAGGCGAATACAGAGCAAAAACTGTTATAATCGCTACAGGTGCTTCACCAAGAGATATTGGTTGCAAAAATGAAAAAGACTTTATAGGTAAAGGAATTTCGTTCTGTGCGACTTGTGATGCTTCATTCTTTGAGGATTTTGAAGTATACGTAGTTGGCGGTGGAGACACTGCTGTTGAGGAAGCTATGTATATTGCTAAATTTGCAAGAAAAGTAACAATTATCCATAGACGAGATGAATTAAGAGCTGCTAAATCTATACAGGAAAAAGCCTTTGCTAATCCTAAACTTGATTTTATGTGGGATACTGTTGTAGAGGAAGTAAGCGGAGACGGCGTACTTGAATCTATGAAAGTTAAAAACGTAAAGACTGGTGAAGTTAGAGAAATACATGCTGATGAAAATGACGGAACATTTGGATTGTTTGGATTCATAGGTTATTTACCAAAAACACAGATTTTTAAAGACATTATAACTATGGAAAATGACTATATAGTAACTGATGAAGATATGAAAACAAACATCCCTGGAGTATTTGCAGCAGGTGACGTAAGAGTTAAGAGCCTAAGACAGGTTGTAACAGCATGTGCTGACGGAGCTATTGCAGCTATTCAAGTAGAGAAGTATATAGAAAATATGTAATTAATATTTATAATTCTATCTTAGAAAGGAGATATATGTAATGTTAGAAGTAGATAAAGAAACCTTTGAAGCCGAGGTTTTACAGGCGGAGGGTTATGTATTAGTAGATTATTTTGGAGATGGTTGTGTACCATGCCAAGCTTTAATGCCACATGTTCACGCTTATGCTGAAAAATATGATGGAAAAATGAAGTTCACTTCATTAAATACAACTAAAGCAAGAAGACTTGCAATAGGACAAAAAATACTTGGTCTACCAGTTATTGCTATATACAAAGATGGTGCTAAAGTTGAGGAACTAATCAAAGAAGCAGCAACACCAGAAGCAGTTGAAGCAATGATACAAAAATATATTTAATAATATTCAAAAACATGTATTTATTACATGTTAATAAAAAATAGTAAACAGCAAATAATAATAAATGAGCATTTAAGAATGAATGCTAAAGAATAAAATAATAAAAAATAATAATAGGAGGAAAAAATGAGCTTATTAAATGGTAAGAAAATAATCATAATAGGCGACAGAGACGGTATACCTGGTCCAGCTATTGAAGAATGTGTTAAATCAGCTGGCGCAGAAGTAGTATATTCTTCTACAGAATGTTTTGTCTGAACTGCCGCTGGAGCAATGGATTTGGAAAATCAAAAGAGGGTAAAAGAGTTAACAGAAAAACACGGAGCAGAGAACATGGTAGTTGTACTTGGTGCTGCTGAAGGTGAAGCTTCTGGTTTAGCTGCTGAAACTGTTACAAACGGTGACCCTACTTATGCAGGTCCATTGACAGGAGTTCAGTTAGGACTTCGAGTTTATCATGTATGCGAGCCTGAAATTAAAAGTGAAGTTGACGAAGCTATCTACGATGAGCAAGTTAGTATGATGGAGATGGTTATCGACGTAGATGACATAATCTCTGAAATGACTTCAATAAGAGAACAATACTGCAAATTTTAATTGATAGTATCAAAGCCTATGCACTGATAACACTTAAATGTAGTAAAATGCTTATAAAGCAAGTGCATAGGCTTTTAAAAAAGGTGATTATAATCACCTTTTTTGCAATAAATAACCATAAAGGGTCTTGAATGAGTTGAAATTCTCATATAAATTGAGAGTCTTAACTATATCAAGAAGTTCAATTTATTTGAGAATATAAAGATTTTATAGTATAAAATTAGAAAGGATAAATATAAAAATGAATAATAGTGTATTAAAAGCTACTGGTTATGTATTAGTGCATACTCCTGATATGGTTTTACACCACGGAACAACTCAGACTACTGAAAAAAGAGTTAACCCAGATTCTGAGTATTTAAAGAAAATACCTGCTAATCTAAGATCATTTGAAGATGTTGTTGCTTATGCACCAAATCAAACATATATAGGTAACATGACACCACAGGAATTAGGCAAAATAGAAGCTCCATGGTATGATAAAAAGGTTGAAGGGGCTAAAAGAGAAGGAAAATTTGGAGAGATAATGCCACAAGACGAATTTATCGCATTGATGCAAATTTGTGACGCATTTGACCTTGTAAAATTAGAAAAAGGATTTGCTGCTGAGACTAAAAAAGCATACGATGCTCATCCAATATTAAAGGATTTATCAGCACAAATTAAAGAAGGCGAAGATTTAGAAACTATAATGCACATGGTAAATGATGAGCATGCAGAGGCATTCCATCATGCAGGAAAAATTGTTGGCTGTGTAAAAAGAGCACATGACATAGATGAGAACTTATCAGCTCATGTTATGTTTGAAAACTTAGTATCTAAGGCTTCTAACGTACTTGCATTGTTGCATTTAGTTGCTAAAAATGGAATAGACAAAAACGAAATAGAATATGTTATCGACTGCTCAGAAGAAGCTTGTGGAGATATGAACCAAAGAGGCGGCGGAAACTTTGCTAAGGCTTGTGCTGAGACAGCTGGATTTACACATGCTACAGGCTCAGACGTAAGAGGATTCTGTGCAGGACCTGCACATGCTCTTATTCATGCAGCTTCATTAGTTAAAGCAGGAGCTTTCAAAAATGTTGTTGTATCAGCAGGTGGATGTACTGCTAAGCTTGGTATGAATGGTAAGGATCATATCAAAAAAGAAATTCCTATATTAGAAGATTGTTTGGGTGGATTTGCTGTATTAGTTAGCGAAAATGATGGAGTTAGCCCTGAATTTATTACAGATGTTATTGGTAGACATGCAGTAGGAACAGGCTCATCACCACAAGCTGTTATAAGCTCACTTGTTACAGAAGCTTTGGACAAGGCTGGACTTAAAATAACAGATGTTGACAAGTATTCAGCAGAAATGCAAAATCCTGATATAACTAAACCAGCAGGAGCAGGAGACGTTCCAGCATCTAACTATAAGATGATAGCAGCTTTAGCAGTAAAAAGAGGCGAATTAGAAAAAGCAGAGGTTGCTACTTTCGGAGACAAATATGGTATGCCAGGTTGGGCTCCAACTCAAGGACATATACCTTCAGGAGTTCCATACTTAGGTTTTGTAAGAGACGAAATATTGGCTGGAGAAACTAAGAGAGCAATGATAGTTGGTAAGGGTAGTTTGTTCTTAGGAAGAATGACTAACCTATTTGACGGAGTATCATTCTTGATTGAAGCTAATCATGGAAATAAAGCAGAACAAGGTACAGTATCAGAAGGTCAAATTAAAGGCTTAATAGCTGAGGCACTCAAAAATTTCGCTTCTAATCTTCTAGCAGAATAGAGGAGGGGCAATATGTCAGAACAAGTTAAAAAAATAATCGGCAAGGTATTTTTAGAATTAGCTGATACACTTGCTACAGGCTCATATGGCAAAAAACCAAATATAGGAATTACTGCTCTTGGAAGCGAGCATGGTGAAGACAATGCTATAAATGGTGCTGTTAAAGCGTTAAAATCTAATATAGATGTGACAGTTATAGGTACAAAAGCAGCAGAGGGTTTGAAACTTGCAAAAGTAAACTCAGAAGATGAATCTCACAAGATGATGGAAGAACTTTTGAGCAGCGGAGAAATCGATGCAGCAGTAACAATGCACTATCCGTTCCCTATAGGTGTTTCTACAGTGGGTAAAGTTGTAACACCAGGAACAGGAAAAGAAATGTTTATTGCAACAACTACAGGTACTTCATCTACTGACAGAGTTGAAGCAATGATTAAAAATGCGATTTATGGTATAATTACAGCAAAAGCTTGTGGAATTAAAAACCCAACTGTCGGTATACTCAATATTGACGGAGCAAGACAGGTTGAAATTGCACTTAAAAAGCTTCAAGAAAATGGATATGATATAAACTTTACAGAGTCTAAAAGATCAGACGGAGGAGTTGTTATGAGAGGAAATGACCTTCTTATGGCTTCTGCTGATGTTATGGTTATGGATTCATTGACAGGCAATATAATGATAAAGATGTTTTCTTCATATACAACTGGAGGCTCATATGAGTCATTAGGCTATGGATACGGACCTGGAATTGGTGAGGGCTTTGACAAGATTATAATGATTTTATCAAGAGCTTCAGGAGAACCAGTAGTTGAAGGAGCAATCAAGTATGCAGCAGAGCTTGTAAGAGGAAACCTTATCGCTATTGCTAAGGAAGAATTTGATAAAGTAAAAAAAGCAGGACTTGATACTGTGTTAAAAAGCTTAAAACCAGCTAAAAAGGAAGCTTCTACTGATGAAGATGTAGTTGCTCCAGCTAAAGAAGTTGTTACAGGACAAATCTCAGGAATAGAAATTATGGATTTAGAAGATGCTGTAAAAGCTTTATGGAAAAAATCTATATATGCAGAAAGCGGAATGGGATGTACAGGTCCAATAGTATTGGTAAATGAAACAAAGCTTAAAGATGCTGTAAATGTATTAATTGAAGCAGGTTTCGTTTCAAAAGAAAAGGCAGATTGTTAAAAATCAGTTTTTCATTGAGAAATTTAAAGAAAAGGTTGCAATAATATAAAAGGCAACCTTTTTTTGTGCTTTTTTCAAAGATAAAATAAATTCTTATTGCTGAAACATTGATAAAATATTATTGAAATATTGATAAAACAATTAAAATCTTTTTGCTTTTTATGTAGGATTTTGGTATAATAAATGCAAATAAAAAAATTCTGCTAAAAAAGGAGTTTCTACCATGAAAATGGGTTTTGAGCTTAGCTTATCACAAACGCAAAAATTAATAATGACACCAGAGCTTAGACAGGCTATACAGATATTGCAATTTAATAATGTTGAGCTTATGGAATATTTGAATAATCAATTAGAGGCTAATCCTTTTTTAGAGGTAGTCGAAAAAAAGGATGATGATTCAAAGAATGACAATGAAAAAGATTCTTCATACTTGGATAATGATGGTTTAAAGGATAAGATTGACTGGAAAGAAGTAGTTGAGAGGTATGATGATATTAGCTATAAGGCTAATGAAATCGCTGTTGATGCTGAAAACAGACAATCCTTTGAAAGCTATACTTCTAAGAAGGCATCACTTAAGGAGCATTTGATGCTTCAACTTGGTATGTCCGCAAAAACTGAAAAGGAAAGAAAAATTGGAGAGTTTTTAATTGAATCATTAGACCGTAAGGGTTATCTTGCCTGTAGTGTACATGATATAAGCCTACAAATAAATGAAAGTCATATAGATGTGGAAAAGTCTTTGCACCTTATACAAAGCTTTGATCCGGTAGGGGTTGGAGCAAGAAATTTAAGCGAATGTTTGATGATTCAGCTTAAAGAAAAAGGAATACAGGATAGAAATGCCTATGTGATTGTTGATAAGTATTTAGATGATATAGCAACAAACAAAATGCAAAAAATATCCAAAGAGCTTGGAATTCCTGTACAAAGAGTTCAAAGTATATGCGACATTATAAAGATGCTTGAACCAAAACCGGCTAGAGGCTTTATAGTAGATAGTGACAATATAAGATATATTGTCCCGGATGTTACCATAGAGAAAATAAATGATGAATATGTTATTATAATTAATGACAGCAATTTGCCGGTTTTATCGATAAGCAGCTATTATAAACGCTTAGCCAATGATATTGATGATAAAGAAGCCAGTAAGTTTTTATCTGATAAGCTAAATTCTTCAATGTGGCTAATTAAGAGCATTGAGCAAAGAAGAAGTACTTTATACAAGGTTGTAGAGTCTATATTGAAATTTCAAAAAAGTTTCTTTGATAGCGGAGACGGTGTTTTAAAGCCTTTGATATTAAGAGATGTAGCTGAGGATATCTCAGTTCATGAATCAACAGTAAGTCGTGCAACTAATGGAAAATACGTTCAGAGTCCAAGAGGTCTTTTTGAATTAAAATATTTTTTCACAAGTAGTATAAGCGATGAAAATAGTAGTGTTGGAGTTTCTTCAACAAGTGTTAAATCTCAAATCAAAGAAATGATAGATAGAGAAAATTCAGTAAAGCCTTTAAGTGACCAAAAAATTGCAGATATGCTAGCAAATAAAGGAATTAATATATCAAGAAGAACTGTAGCAAAATACAGAGATGAAATGATGATACCAGCCTCATCAATGAGGAGAAGATTTTAAGTTGTGCAATAATATAAAAAAGTAAGTAGCTTATAAAAAATATAAGGTTTAAGGAAGCTTAAGATAATGAAAGGATAGGTACCGAACTCATACAAATGATGTTTTATGAAACCGGTACGTGGTCATAAATTTGAAAGAGTCTCACAAGAAATCGATTGCAAAAGAATATGAGAAAAATAATGAAAATTTACAGAGTAAGGATACTTCTATTTGTGAATATGCTGATAAAAGTGTAAAAATAGATAAAATTAAGCATTGTAAGTTTTGGCTTGACACCAGTGTAAAGTATAAAAATGAATGTATCATTGTCGTTGATAAAAACGTTAATGTGGTTTATTATAATGATCCAAAATCAAATTATTTTGATGAGCTTGTAAATCCTAAGGATGTAATTGGGAAAAACATATTTAAGCTGTTGGAAAATCTCAAAGAAGCGGAAAGCACCTTTTATAGAGTTTTAAAGACCGGAGAGCCTATATTTGATTATATACAGACATTTGTAAACTATGCAAACAAGCGT
>DCPV01000055.1 GCA_002323775.1 Firmicutes bacterium UBA1535
GAAGTTTACGGTCCTCATCTTCCTCTGTCAGCTGATTGCATTGCAGCAGAAGCAATCGCTTTCAGAGTTGCAAACAAGGTGGATGCTATTATATCGCCGTCATTAAACATCGGAGAATCCCTCGCACTCAGAGGATTTCCAGGCACATTTACATATTCCAGGGAAACGTATTTCCTTTGCATGAAGGAATTGTTTAAATCACTAATTGACTATGGCTTTAAAAACTTTATGTTTATAACAGGCCATGCAGGGAACGTGGATACAATCAATTATCTCGTTAGATATTTTCAACAGGATTATGATATCAAATGCGGACAAATTGATTGGTGGAGATTTGCAAACGCTAACGGTACTGATATATTTGAGCTTAAAGGACATATGGCACACGGACATGCGAGTGAATGTGGAACTTCAGTAATGATGTATTTAAGACCAGATTTAGTTAAGACTGACAGAATTACGACTGTTGAGCCTAAAACAGATTCATATGAAAAATATACAGATTTCATAAGATATACTAAATTTGAGGAAAAAACAGAAATTGGACAGATTGGAAATGCTGATATAGCATCCAAGGAAAAAGGCGAAGCTATCATCAACAAGTGCGTTGACAGGGTAGTTGAGTACATGAAGTATGAATTTAAAATTTAGGAGGAAAACGATGAGAAAGTATAGTAAATTATTAGCTTTATTAATGGTAGCCTTGATGGTCTTTTCAGCTTGTAGCAAACCAGCTGACAACACATCAGGACAAGATAAAACAGGTACAGATACACCAAAAGGAGATAAGCTTGCAAAGGATACTCTAACAATAGGAGTATGGGAAGACTTAGCAACTATGGACCCACAATCATCTAACAGAGCGAGCAACTGGATGGTTCAAAGAATGATTTTCGATAAGCTTGTAAACGAAAAAAGCGATGGAACTGTTGAGCCAAGGCTTGCTAAAAGCTGGGAGCTTCTTGATGATTTAACTTTAGAGATGAAGTTAAGAGATGATGTTTACTTTTCAAACGGTGAGAAATTTACAGCAGCCGATGTATTATTTACATTTGAAAGAGGTCTTGCAAATCCTATAACAGCTTCAACTTTCAAATATATTGATGCTGCCAATACAGAAATAATTGATGAATACACTATCAAAATAAAATTCACCGCTCCTTATGCAGCTATATTCAACACTCTTTCAGGTGGCAGAGGAAGTATAGTATGTAAGAAGGCTGTAGAGGAGATGGGAGAGGCAGCTTATGCACGTAATCCAGTAGGAACTGGCCCATATAAATTACAATCATGGGAATCAGGCTCACAAATTACATTGGTTAAAAATGATAAGTATTGGGGAGAGGAAGCTAAGACACCTAATTTAGTATTCAAAATAATACCAGAGGCTGCAAACAGAGTTATAGAGCTTGAAACAGGCGGAGTTGACATTATATATGAAGTAAATGGTATAGACGTAAAAAGAGTTGATGAACTTGAAAATGCAAGCATTGTTATGGGCGACTCAAACAGATATATGGTTTTGACATTCAGTATGCAAGATGAAATATTACAAAATAAAGATTTAAGATATGCCTTATCATATGCTCTTGACATAAATTCTTTAGTAGATGCAATATACTCAGGTACTGCGAAGCCGGCTACTGGATTTTATCCTTCAAATGTTTTTGCATTCAAAGACTTAGGAGTTATGCCTTATGATTTGGAAAAAGCTAAAGAATTAATGATTAAAGCCGGATATCCAAATGGATTAAAGCTTAAATTCAACTATGAAGATAGAGAGATTGATAAGAAGATTGCTGAAGTTATTCAAAATATGTGGGGCAAGATAGGCGTCCAATTAGAGTTTTTCCAAATGGACTCATCAACATACCAAGGACAGGGACATAAATTCCAAGCAGGTATGAGAGCTGGTAATGCTAACGAACCATCCAATATTTTGATAATATATGATTCAAAGTTTAAAGATAAAATTCAATCTAATGATAATCACTTGGATGAAATGCTAAGCAATGCTATGACCCTTTACGATAATACAGAAAGAGCTAAAGCTTATGGTGAAATTCAAGATTATTTATACGATATAAGATATAGTATTCCATTAGCGTTTACTCCGGTAATATTCGGTGTAAGTGATAAGGTAGAAGGCTTCGTTATGGATCCGTTACAGCAAATAGACCTTCAAAATGTTGTAGTTTATGAATAAGATTAAATACAAATAAAATACAGACAACGCAGATTATTACATTTAGAATATAAGTTTTAATATTTAAGCTTAAGAAAAAATTAATAATGCGACTGAGCTTTTCTATTGCCTAGGTAATAAATTAGCTCAGTCTTTATACTAAATATCTCAAGCCTTACTTGAGTGGAGGAAAACTATGATTAGATATATGGGAAAAAGACTCTTAGGTATGATACCAGTTCTTATCGGTGTTACCTTTATAATTTTTACAATGATGCACTTTACTCCTGGTGATCCTGCTCGTATCATACTGGGAGATATGGCAACAGATAAAGACATAGAACTTTTTAATGAAACAAACGGTTTGAACAAACCATTTTTAACACAGTATTTGAATTATTTAGTAAAGATAGTTACAAAAGGAGATTTAGGTACTTCATATGTAACAAAGCAACCAGTTTCGAAAGAAATAATAACTAGATTTCCTACAACATTTTGGTTAGCTTTTATGTCAATTATATTCGCTTCAATTTTTGGCGTTTTGATT
>DCPV01000068.1:0-2301 GCA_002323775.1 Firmicutes bacterium UBA1535
TATTAAATTCTGAGGTTTCCTTTATCTCTTTTCTTATTATTCTAACATCATTAGGAGCGTTTATAGCAATTTTTACTTTATCCCCTGATATTTCTGAGATTATTATTTCTATTGGTTCGCTTAGTGATACGTTGCTATCTCCAATCAATATCGATTCATTTTTCTTTCTTTTAATTATCAGCATGAGGAAACACCTGCCTTATCTTTTGAAAACAAAGGATATCTCATTATATAATCTTCATTTTCCAACATAGCCTGTATAGCCTGCTTGTTTTTTGAGTTAATAACTATAGGATTTTTAAGATTAACAACTGAATTTTCAATATTTTCAGTTATTATTGCTATTAACATATACCTTAATTCGGATATTTCGCCTTTTTTTATTTTTAATGCAGCTATGTCATCACTAGATAATTGAGGTTCATATTTTGGTAATACTGCATAAGGGTCTATGATAACAAAATGCAAATTTTCATCATCAATAGATTGCAAATACATGATATCATCTTCTGGAAACTCTTTTAATATGACAAAACTATCCTTATCTTCAAAGCCAAAAATAGGTCTATTAAATTTAATTACATCCTCATCCTTAACTTCAAATTCTCCAAATTCCTTGCTCGTAATTTTCATATTTATCTATTCCTTTCCTTTAATTTCGATAAACAATATGTAAAAAATTCTTTCATTATTATAAACTAAATTTTTATAATATGAAAGAATTTTTTTAAGTTTCTTTGTATAAATCTTTATGCGTTAGCATCTACAGGTTTATAGTTTGGATCTGAGCTTGGTGGAATATATATAGGAGAGCCTATATATTCCAGCTCAATTCTCGCATACTCCTTAATAATCAATTCAATGCTTCCGGGTGTAAATTCCATTTTTCTTTTATTTTGTCTCATGTCAAAGTAAAGTTTGTCCATTTCATAATTAATATTTAAGCTTGGCTCTGTAAACTCTATTTTTATAGGCTCACTTGGGGTAAAGCCTAAATTAAATTCTTTAGACATCATTTCTCTTGTAAATCTTTGATAAGCAATGTCTGTAAGAACATTATCGTTGTTTAGGTGTATATTTACCATCATATTACCCTCTCTTGCCAGATTAGCTGTGGCTTCATATGCTGCTTGTATCCCTTTTTTAGCAAATTCGGAATGAGACCTCATAGCAGACTTAAACGGTGTTGAGTTACGTGCTTCAAATGTGTCTATTTTCAATTGGGTCGGTTGCATCCTCATTTGCAATCCACCATTTTCATGTCTAATTTCTACAGATGCCTCACTCGAAGCCAGCTCATATTTTGCATTATTAACTTTAAGCTCAATTGACATTGGTATTGTTTTAATTTCAATTAATGGCTCCATCATATATTTCTCCTCATATATTCTTTTAGTTCAATTTATATTTTATAACTTTATTCATATAAATCTACACAACGTAATTTTTAAATTATTTTACAAGCTAAATATTAACTTGCTCTATTATGACATAAAATCAATAAAGCTTGGCTGTATCAGCTTTGTTCCCATCTGCAAGGATGCTGTGTATGAATATTGCATCATCTTCCAATCCATAATAGCCTCTGCTGGGTCTACAAATTCAGTATTATTGATTTTTTCACTCAAATTTATATTGTTATCCTCTGTTCTTGTTTTTATGAAATCCAGATAATTAGACTTAGCTCCCATATGAGTAATTTCTTTTAAGGTATCATTCTTTTGGATTTCAAAGTTTTTAATCATAGGTATTATCTTATCATAAGAAAAATCACCGCCGGGTAGAGAGCCATCCTTATCCAATTCTTCTCTGATATTAGTTATCAGGTCATAGATATTATTAGGCACAGTCTGTCCATCTATTGTAGATTTTCCGAAACGCATGAAATTAATTCCTGGTATAGCTAAATCAAACACACTGTTTTGATCTACCTTGCCACTACTATCAACCTGCAAGCTAAGACCTATATCTATAAACATATTTTCTTTTGAAAGCTCTGTCAATTTATCATATGCCGTCCTTTGAGGTGTACCTAAAGCTGCACTTTCATCAGCAATACTTACGTTAACTCCTTTATAGTATAAATATGTCTTATCTGGATTTAACGGATCTATTGTAGCATCTGCTTTCACTGTAAATGGAGGCTGTTCCATGCTAGCACCACTAAACAAATACTTATCATTAAATGTAGAATTTAATGTTGTAATCATAGATTCTTGAACCTTTCTCAATTCCTCAGAGATAATTTGTCTTTCTTCTATACCCTTATCTCCATTTATACCTTTTAGATAAGAAAGATAA
>DCPV01000068.1:2383-5702 GCA_002323775.1 Firmicutes bacterium UBA1535
AGATAAGAAAGATAAACTGCATTCAAATTCTTATTTATTCCCATAAGGTTGCTTTCAGCAGATGTAAAGATAGAGTCTGCCTCTTGTATGTTTGTAAGATAATCTTCATTTTTGAGATACTCTCTCCTCAATCTATACGCTTTTACAGCTCCGATTGGATCTTCAGAACCCTTGAAAAATTTTCTTCCTGTATCAACTTTCTGAGATTGTGTATTAAGATTTGATAATGATTTATTCAAATCTCTTGTATATCTGCTTGTCAGCATTTTATTGGTTACTCTCATAATTCCCTCCTATTATAATCCTACTTTGCCAGTTCTGCTTATAAGTAATTCTATCGCTTCATCTAGGGTTGTCATAAGTCTTGCAGCTGCTGCGTAAGACTTATTATATGTCAATAGGTTTATTCCTTCTTCATCAAGCGAAACACCAGATATAGACTGTCTGCTTGTATCTATTGCCAAGAGAGTCTGTCCATATCCGTCATACAACGACTTAGTATTTGATATCTGTAAATCTACTGTCGATGATGTATACGAGAACATTTCTTGCAATGTACCTTCAAATAAGAAATTCTCACTCGTCGGTGGAGTACCACCGAATTCATGTACGAATTTTACTTTTTCATTAAATTTGCTTATTAAATTAAATATATTGTCATTTGCTGCTGATGTATCAACAGGGTTTCCAGCATCATCATACACAGGTGGCTTATTTGTATTAGTTATATATGATTTAGTGTTATCTCTCCAAGCATCGTGGATTTTAATATTGCCTGCTGTTATCTCTCCTCCACCCTCTGCTGCGAATAAGTCTTTGTCTGTATATCCTGTTAAATTTCCGGCAGCATCATAATTTGCTTTTCTATTAGCTGTATTAAACATCGTAGCAAATTTGTTAGCAAGCTTATCTAGCATACCCTCATAATACTGAATTCCTCTATCCTTTGTAGTGAAATTAGTATCATCGACAAATTCACCTTTGTTGTTTAAAAATGCAACATATCCTGACATTTGCCCTCTTTCAAGCTCGCCTGTAATATCTGAGCCATCTAATGTAGAGTCCAATGATTTTTTAAGTATAATTTGAACATCCTTATTTGGAGCAGTTGGTACTTTTAGCTCAAGCTCTGAAAATTCTTTTCCATTTACTAAAGCTAGGGGATTGCCACCACTATCAACTAAATCCTTAGAAACTATCGACAGTACCTCAACCTCTCTGTCACTTCCTATAGGCTCCATTTTTCTTATAACTTCTATGTTCATATATGTTGATAACTCATCTATCAAAGAGTTTCTTCTATCATTCAACTCAAGAGCTTTATCGCCATGAATGTTTTGATCTCTAATTTGCTTATTTAACTCAGAAATTTGAGACATTAATTTATTGGTCACATCAACTGAATCCTGCAAATAAGTTGTCTGTTGTTCTCTTACTGTTTGCAATTGTTTTGAATAATGATTAAAAAGCTGTGTAATCATTGAAGCGGCTGTTTTAACTACTCCTTCAATAACAGGGTCTGATGGAGTTGCAGTTAATGCCTGCAACTGTGAAATCATATTCGAAAATTGAGAATCTAATCCTTTTTTGCTTATTTCTCCAAATATTTCCTCTAAATCTGCAACAGCACTTCCGATAACATCTTCTCTACCTACTTTAGCTGCTTCATTTCTATATCTAATATCTAAAAACGGATCTCTTATTTGTGATGGTCCTAAGTCTCCAACTCCTCGTCCTATTTGACCTCCGTACATCGCAAATTTATCGAAACCGCTGCTATGAGCTATAGAATATAAATCAACTCTTTGTCTTGTATAACCATCTGTATTTATATTAGTAATATTTTGTCCTGTAACATCTAAGAGCTTTTGGCTCACACTTAATCCTAGTTTTGCAACCTGAAATCCTGCAAATGTTGGTCTTAACATGACTTTTTCTCCTTTTAATCTGTATTATCTGTATTTTAATTTCTCAAAGTTTTTTATACGTTTAAAATCTATATTTTCTTTGACATAAACTTCATCTTGTTTACATCAATCTCATCTGTATTTTTATCTTTAAAATAAAGATTTCTATTAACTGCGCTTTCATCAAGCTTGTTAATCATAGTCTGTGCTCTATAAAGTCTTATCTGAACTAAATCTTGACACTGATTATTTTTTTCCTTGAAATTTTGAAGAACGTTAAATATTTCATTGTGCATTTTCCTAAATCTATCTTTGTTAGATTCATCAACAAGCTCTATGACCTCTTTTAAGGTCTTTCCTCCAAATTCAAGCTCTTTTAGTAATCGCTCTCTTTTTTGATCAAGTCCTCTTGATTTTAAGAAAAATACTTGTTCTTCGGTTACAATCTCATCAAGTCTTTTAATATCATCCGCTAATATAATATTGTATTTTTCTTGCTCGACATCTAAAAATTCTTTGTATAAATCAAGCTGTTCTTTAAGAACATCATATAAATTATCTAATTTACTCATATTTTCCACCATTCAATTATAAGTCTAACATAATTTTTGCAAGTTCTTCCGAATCTACAACATATTTTTTATCAATTATTTGTTGTCTTAAAAATTCTAACTTGCCAGATTGACTTTCACTTTTAATCTCATCAACTATTTTATTTTTTAATTGATCAATATTTAAAGAATTGTTATTTTCATTACTAATAAAATTATTTTTGTTTATTTGGATTACATCATATTTCTTTGGTACCCCGATATCTTTTTTCTTTATCTTAGATACATTGCTATTATAACTCATGAAATTATTGACATTTGTTATTTTCATAATATTTTCCATTCCTTTCATACATTGTTTCTAATACTTAAATTTCATTATATTATTTAAAATCATTATCGATTAGGTTTAATTACTCTCAATAAGTATATCGTCATTTTTCAGATAAAGTTTAGTAAAATTTAAAAAGAAAAGCTTCTTTTTTAAGAAACTTTCCTTTTTAAATTTATTTATTATTTTTTTGTAATACAATATTTATTCCGCAGGTTCTTCGACAGGAAGCTCAACCTCATTTAAAAGCTCCTCTATCACAGGCTCTGACAATTCGTGACATTCTATTTCATCTTGAGCTTCTTCATGTTCATGAATTTCTATTTCCTCATGAATATCAATTTTTTCTACAGGCTCTGATTTTTTTAAAGTTAGCATCTCTTTAGGAAGTTCTATTTTTTCCATATCGATATCTTCGATTTTCGACAATATACCATCAATATCCAACATTAGAACTGTAGTTTGCGTCTTTTCTGTTTTACCTATACTAGAAATAAGCTTAGTGTTATAATATTCATTATTCATATCGC
>DCPV01000068.1:5802-26337 GCA_002323775.1 Firmicutes bacterium UBA1535
TATTCATATCGCCTTGCCCATACATACTTGGAATCGCCTCGATTGATAAAACACTGTCTACAATTAGTCCGGCTTTAAAATTATTATACTCTACAACAATCAGAAGTTCCTTGAGATTATTTTTCAGAACATTTATAGAGCCATCAAGTATACGAATAATTTCCGGCATATATTCTTCCTTAACTCTCTCTAAAACATCCTTCAAGCATTCTTCTCTGTTACAATTCTCATGATCCTTATTGCAGTTGTTATATTCTGCGGCTGCAAGATGCAGCAATCTGTGAGGTTCTTCAACTTTTTTAATATGATGAGCTATAACATTGTTTTCAGGCTTATAGTTATAATACCATTTACCAAATGCACATTCATGAGGATCAACGGCAAGTCCAAATTGCTCTCCACTTTTCACACATCTGTCTAATTCGTTTGTCCAATTTATATGGTCATGCTTTCTAGCAGTAATCATGGCAGAATATTCAGCCACTATTTTTTCTAAAGATTCCTCTTTAAATATTTTCTTAAGGTCTATAAGAGGAATCATGTTACCTCTAAAATTTACAAGCCCTCTAATATAACTTTGAATATTTGGCACACCAATCAGCTCGTCCTCAAGATTGGTAATAGATAAAACATTGGTACTATTTACTGCATATGTATTTTTGCTAACTTTAAATATAATCCAAGGAAGCTCAATAGCCTCAAAGTCATTTTCAAATTCATCATTTAAAACATTATCAAACATAACAAAAATCCCTTTCTTTTTATTATCGCTCTTAAAACTTTTATATATAAAATTATAGTCTAATTTGTAAAAATTTGCAATAAAAAATTTAATTTTATACTATTTAGCAAATCTAGTACTTTACCTCTTTAAGAAACAAGCCCTGAGGCTGAGCAGTTCTACCAAGTGAGTTCCTTTGTCCAAGCTCTATTGCTTCTTTTATACAAGCTATATCCCTTTTGTCATTACCTATTTCAACAATAGTACCTACAATTATTCTTACCATATTGTATAAAAATCCATTGCCTGTAATCTCTATTTTTATTATATCATTTTCTTTTTTTATACTTGTACTATAAATTGTCCTTATAGTTGATTTAACACTTGAATTTGAGGACATAAACGCCCTAAAATCATATTCACCCTCAAGCATTTTTAATGCCTCATCCATAAGTGAAAGATTAAGTGTATATGGTATGTGCCATGAAAACATTCTATAAAAAGGGTCTGATATTCTAGTATTATAAATTTGATAAAGGTATGTCTTTTTTTTAGCATCAAACCTTGAATTAAAATCAAAATCAACTTCTTCTGATTTTATAATTCTGATGTCCTCATTTAATACAGAGTTTAATGCAGCAAAAAATTTCTCGGGAAATATTTTGCTGTCAGTTTTAAAATTAGCAATCTGCCCAATAGCATGAACATTGCTGTCAGTGCGACCGGAAGCTATCAAATCCACATTTTCTCCAGTAAGCTTATATATTGCATCCTCAATAGCTGATTGAATAGTTAAAACACCATTTTGCTTTTGCCATCCATGATAATTTGTTCCATCATATGAAATAGTAAGTTTAATGTTTTTCATCATTTCTTTTACCTTTATAATTTTATAAATAACAAAACGAGTTTCGCTCTTATTAAATAAATCTACTAACAATAATAGCTGCAAAATAAACTAAAAAAACTATAAGTGCAATATAATCATTTCTTCTAAAAACTAACTGTCTCATTCTAGTTCTGTTTTCGCCGCCTCTATAGCATCTTGATTCCATAGCCATAGCAAGCTCATCAGCTCGTCTAAAAGCACTTATAAACAACGGAACTAAAAGAGGAACTAAATTTTTAGCCCTATTTATAATATTTCCACTTTCAAAATCTGCACCTCTTGCCTTCTGTGCTTTCATAATTTTTTCTGTTTCTTCCATAAGTGTCGGTATAAATCTTAGAGCAATTGTCATCATCATAGCTAACTCATGTGCCGGTAAGCCAATTCTTTTAAACGGACTTAATAGGCGTTCTATACCATCTGTCAAAAGTATTGGAGAAGTAGTAAGCGTCAAAATAGATGTACCCATTATTAGTAAAACTAATCTTAAAGCCATAAAACCTGCTTGATAAACACCTTCTTTTGTCACTTTCAAGAAAAATAATTTGAAAATTTGCTCGCCAGGTGTCATAAATAAATTTATAAAAAATGTAATTAATATTATTACAAATATAGGTTTAAGTCCTTTTAAAACAAATTTTATAGGTACCTTTGAGAAGCTTATAGTTAAAGCCAAAAATAACAAAACTAAAATGTACACAGGAAAGCTTTGTATAATAAACAGTGATACTATGTATGCAAATGTTATTAAAATTTTAAGTCTTGGATCAAGCTCATGCACCAAGGATTCGATTGGGTAATGCTGACCGATAGTAAGATTTTTAAACATTTCTTCTTCTCCTTAGTTCCTTGATGATTTCATTTTTAGCTTCTTCAACAGTTATAATATCATCTTTTATATTAAAGCCATTTTTCCTTAGCTCCATAACAACTTCAACTATTTGAGGTACTCCTAAACCGATTTTTACAAGCTCCTGTGCATTTCTATAAATCTCTTTAGGTGAACCCTGCATATGTACTTTTCCCTTATATAATACTATAACTTTTTCTACTAATTTAGCAATATCTTCCATGCTATGAGAAACCAATATTACCGTCTGATTATTAGCTTTGTGCAATCTTTTTATCTGCTCAAAAATTTCATTTCTTCCTGCTGGGTCAAGTCCTGCTGTAGGCTCATCAAGAATTAGATAATCAGTCTTCATAGCAAGAACTCCTGCTATAGCAACTCTTCTTTTTTGTCCTCCGCTTAAATCAAATGGAGATTTATCCTTAATATCATTATAATCAAATCCAACTGCTTGCAATGACTCTTTTACTCTTATATTTATTTCCGATTCAGGCAATCCCAAATTCAATGGTCCAAAGGCTACATCTTTTTCAACTGTTTCCTCAAACAATTGATACTCAGGATATTGAAATACAAGTCCGACACTTTGTCTTATTTTTCTAAGCTCTGACTTATCAGAGCCAACATGCTTATCATCTACTATTACCTTTCCGGAAGCAGGTAGCTCTAAGCCATTTAAAAGCTGAATAAGAGTAGATTTACCTGAGCCAGTATGACCTATTATTCCAACAAAATCGCCCTTTTCAATGTCTATGCTGACATCATTTAAAGCAATAGTTTTGAAAGGTGTTCCCTCACCATAAACGTATATTATATTTTCTGTTTTTATCGACATAATTCATCCACCAATTCCTTTTTAGTTATCAAATCAGTTGGGATATCTATACCTTCTAATGATAACTCATACGCAAGCTCTGTAACCTGTGGAACATCTAAACCATATTTTTTAATTCTCTCAACATTTTTGAAAACTTCCTTTGGTGTTCCATCAATTTTTACAGTGCCTTTATCCATTATTATTACTCTATCCGCTTGAACAGCCTCATCCATATAATGTGTTATCAGAAGAATTGTCTTTCCTTCTTCTTTATTAAGCTTTTTAATTGTTTCAATTACTTCTTTTCTTCCAGATGGATCAAGCATAGCTGTAGGCTCATCTAAAATTATACATTCGGAATTTAAAGCAAGAACTCCGGCAATTGCAATTCTTTGCTTTTGTCCTCCTGATAGAAGGTGCGGTGGTCTTTTCCTAAATTCATACATTCCTACAGCATTTAAAGCATCATCAACTCTTTTTCTTATCTCTGACGGCTCTACTCCTTGATTTTCAGGTCCAAATGCTATATCTTCTTCAACAATAGTCGCAACTAATTGATTATCCGGATTTTGAAATACCATGCCAGCTGTTTGTCTAACATCCCAAAGCTTGCTATCATCAGAGGTATCCATTTCATTTACATAAATTTTGCCCTCAGTTGGCAAAAGCAAAGAGTTTATGAGTTTTGCTAATGTTGATTTTCCCGACCCATTATGTCCAAGAACAGCTGTAAATTCACCTTTTCTTATATTTAAGTTAATTCCGTTTAAAGCATTTTTATCGGCATCATTATATTTATATTTTACATTTTCTATTTTAATTATATCCATGCAAAACCTCCTAATTCATCATACGTATATTATCATTAAAATCATTATTAAACCTTAAAAAATTTCAAGGCTTAATAATAATTTTAATAAATTATTTTTAACTACAATAATTCAATATAAGCAAATCTTTGAGAAAAGACAGGAGAAACGTACCCCTGTCTTTTCACATCAATTTTAAACTAATTCAATTATCGCCATTTCTGCCGCGTCGCCTCTACGAGGTCCTATTTTCATTATTCTCGTATAGCCTCCGTTTCTTTCGGCATACTTAGGAGCAATTTCTTCAAATAATTTATATACAACATCCTTGTCATATATATATGCTAATGCTTGACGTCTTGCATGTAGATCGCCTCTTTTTCCAAGAGTAATCATTTTTTCAGCAACTTTTCTTAACTCTTTTGCACGAGTTGTAGTAGTTACGATTTTTCCATTAGTTAACAAACTTGCTGTCAAGTTTCTTAACATGGCTACTCTATGATAAGTTGGGCGACCAAGCTTTCTGTGCATACCCATGCTTAGCCCTCCTTATGAATCTAATTTTCGTTTTTTCTCAAAGATAAACCTAATTCTTCAAGTTTTTTCTGAACTTCATCTAAAGATTTCTTACCAAGATTTCTTACTTTCATCATATCTTCATCAGATTTGTAAGTAAGTTCTTCAACAGAATTTATTCCTGCTCTCTTTAGACAGTTATATGATCTAACCGATAAATCAAGTTCCTCTATTGTCATTTCTAAGACTTTCTCTTTAACATCTTCTTCTTTTTCAACCATTATCTCAACTTCATTAACACGTTCAGTCAATGCGATGAACAGATTAAGATGCTCGTTCAATATTTTAGCTCCCAATGCTACGGCTTCAACAGGTTCAGTCGTACCATTAGTCCAAACTTCAAGTGTCAACTTATCAAAGTCTGTTCTATTACCAACCCTAGTGTCCTCTACTGTGAAATTAACTTTTTTCACTGGTGTATAAATCGAGTCAATAGGAATTACACCTATGCTTTGATTTTCTTTCTTGTTTCTTTCAGAAACTACATAGCCACGTCCTGATTCCATTTCCATCTCAATAATCAGCTCTGCACCTTCCTCAAGAGTAGCAATATGCAAATCTTCATTTACAATTTCTACATCTACACCAGTAATTATATCCGCAGCTGTAACCTCTTTTGGACCCTTTGCATCAATTAATAATTGAACGGGTTCATTAACACGCTTTATAGCAGCGATATTTTTAATGTTAAGAATTATTTCTGAAACATCTTCTCTTACTCCTGGTATGGTTGAAAATTCATGTAACACACCTTGAATATTGATTGATGTCACAGCAGCACCAGGTAACGATGAAAGAAGTATTCTTCTTAATGAATTCCCTAAAGTTGTTCCATATCCTCTTTCTAATGGTTCAAGAACTATCTTGCCATAAGTATTTTTATCATTTTTATCAATTAAGGTAATATTAGGTTTTTCAATTTCGATCATCCCAAACCCTCCTTAGATTTTTATTATTATGTCGAGGGTAATAATTCTTAAATTAGTCATTATTTAGAGTACCACTCAACAATTAGATGTTCTTCAATCGGTAATTCTATATCTGCCTTAGTAGGTATAGCTATTATTCTACCCTTAAAATTATCAGGCTCTACTTGTAACCATTGAGCCACAGTAACTTTATGGTTTTCAACTATAGATTTGAACTTAGGCAGGCTTTTGCTTGTTTCTTTAACAGCTATTTCATCGCCTACTTTAAGAATCATAGAAGGTACATCAGCTTTTTTACCATTAAGTGTAAAATGTCCATGTACTACTAATTGTCTTGCTTCAGCTCTTGAAGCAGCAAAGCCTAATCTATAAACAACATTATCAAATCTTTGCTCTAATAGAGATAATAGATTATTACCTGTTACTCCTTGCATTTTATTAGCAATATTGAAATATTCAGCAAATTGTCCTTCTAATACACCATAATATCTCTTAACCTTTTGCTTTTCTCTTAACTGTATACCGTGGTTAGTAAGTTTCTTTTTATTTTGTCCGTGCTGACCAGGAGCAGAATTTCTTCTACCAATAGAACACTTATCAGTATAACATCTGTCACCCTTTAAGTATAGTTTAAGTCCTTCTCTTCTGCAAAGTCTGCATACAGGTCCAGTATATCTTGCCATCTTTTCACCTCACCTTTCCTATACTCTTCTACGTTTAGGCGGTCTACAGCCATTGTGAGGTATTGGAGTAACATCTTTTATCATGCTTACTTCTAAACCAGCTGCTTGCAATGATCTTATAGCAGCTTCTCTTCCTGCACCAGGTCCCTTAACGTATACTTCTATTGTTTTTAAACCGTGATCCATAGCTCCCTTAGCAGCTTGCTCAGCTACCATAGATGCAGCGTATGGAGTGGATTTCTTTGAACCTTTAAATCCTAATTGTCCTGAACTTGCCCAAGAAATTGCATTTCCTTGCATATCAGTCAATGTTACTAATGTATTGTTAAAGGTTGACTTAATATGAGCCTGACCTTTTTCAATATTCTTACGTTCTTTTTTTCTAACTCTTGTATTTTTTACTTGTTTTTTTGCAGCCATTTAAGTCACCTCCTATTTCTTATTCTTCTTTCCTGCGATTTTTTTAGGACCTTTTCTTGTTCTTGCATTATTTTTAGTATTTTGTCCTCTTACAGGCAATCCCTTTTTGTGTCTTAAGCCTCTGTAACAGTTGATTTCTTTTAATCTCTTTATGTTTAAAGAAATCTCTCTCCTTAAGTCACCTTCTACAGGGTGTTTGTCTATTTCTGCTCTTAATTTTGCTACGTCATCTTCTGTCAAATCTTTTACTCTTATATCAGGATTAACACCTGT
This sequence comes from Firmicutes bacterium UBA1535, assembly GCA_002323775.1. Classification (GTDB taxonomy): domain Bacteria; phylum Bacillota; class Clostridia; order Tissierellales; family Sedimentibacteraceae; genus UBA1535. The sequence continues at coordinate 12,770 of DCPV01000068.1, forward strand.
TATTTTGAGTATTTTTCTTGAAGTAGGTCTTCCTATACCGAATATATAAGTTAAGCCTATTTCTACTCTTTTATCTCTTGGTAAGTCAACACCAGCTATTCTGGCCATTAAGCGTACACCTCCTACGTTTTTCGTTTACCTTTTTGTTTTTGTAGTTTGATATCTTGCGCTCATACTAATTAATATTTTTTTCAATATTAGTACTATCCTTGCTTTTGTTTGTGCTTTGGATTTTCACAAATTACCATTACTTTGCCTTTTCTTTTTATAATCTTACATTTTTCACAAATTGGTTTTACTGATGGTCTTATCTTCATTCCAACCACATTCCTTTCTTTAAGGTATGCTCTTTACTTCTTCCTCCAAGTTATTCTACCTCTTGTTAAATCATAAGGTGATAACTCAACAGCAACCTCGTCTCCTTCAATGATTTTGATATAGTTCATTCTCAGTTTACCTGAAATATGAGCAAGTATCTGATGTCCATTTTGAAGAACAACTTTAAACATTGCATTTGGCAAAGCTTCGAGAACTTTTCCTTCTACTTCTATTACATCCTTTTTGGACATTGATTTCTCAACCCCCATTCTAACGCTTATCTGTCAAGAATGGCTCTAAGAGCTTTCTTACAGTAGCATCATTGATTTTTTGATTACTTTTCAACATATTGATAAATTCCTCTAAAATCGCATTATAAACGATAAGATGCTTTATTTTCTTTTTCTTTGGTGAGCTTAATTTTCTTAAGTCACCATCTACAACTAAAACAAAGCTATCGTCTATAATATCGAATATCACAAAAACCCTATTCTTGTCTCTTCCTGCCTTCGATTTTACAACTTGACCTTTTTGCAAACCAAATGTTGTATCCATTAATTCACCTCTTACAATATAGTCAATAACTCCGGTTCTCCATCTGTTATGGCAATTGTATGCTCATAATGCGCAGATGGTTTGCCATCAAGTGTAACTACAGTCCAATCATTGCTTAAAATATTCACATGATATTTTCCTGCATTTATCATAGGCTCTATTGCTAAAACCATGCCCTTTTGCAACCTCGGACCCTTACCAGGACTACCGAAGTTTGGTATCTGAGGTTCCTCGTGCATTTTTTTTCCAACACCATGCCCTACGAAATCTCTTACAACAGAAAATCCGAAGCTTTCAGCATAAGTTTGAATAGCATGCGATATATCTGACAATCTAAATCCAGGTTTTGCATACTTAATGCCCTCATAAAAACTCTGTCTTGTGACCTTAATTAGTTTTTCCTTTTCACTGTCTATCTGGCCAACTGGGTATGTTTTCGCTCCATCACCAACATAGCCTTCAAACACTGAGCCTATATCAACACTAATAATGTCTCCAGCCTTTAGCTTAACTGATGAAGAGGGGATTCCATGAACAACCTCCTCATTGACAGATGTGCATATTGAGGCAGGAAAACCGTTATAGCCTTTAAATGCAGGAATAGCATTGCAAGATCTGATATATTCTTCGACCATCTTGTCAAGCTCTATAGTGCTTATGCCCGGTCTAATATGTCTTTTGACCAAATCATGCGCTCCTGCGACTATCCTTCCAGCTTTCCTCATAATTTCTATTTCTCGTTGAGTCTTGATAATAATCATATTACTCGCCTCTTAATCCTGAAATTATGTCTTTTCTTACTTTTTCTATTGTTTGATCACCATCAATATTTAGTATTACCTTTTTATTGGTATAATATTCTATTAATGGTTTTGTTTGTTTAGTATAAACATCAAGTCTTTTTATTACATTTTCCTTGACGTCGTCTTTTCTTTGATACAATTCTCCACCGCATTCATCACAGATACCTTCACGCTTTGGTTTATTATAAACTACATGATAAGAGCGACCGCAGTTTTTACAAACTCTTCTACCAGCTGTACGCTCTATCAATAACTCTAAATCTATCTCCAGATTTACAACATAGTCTAATTTTTGTCCCATATCACTAAGCAATTTATCAAATGCATTTGCTTGTTCAATAGTCCTTGGAAAACCGTCTAGTAAAAATCCATCTTTACAATCATCCTGTGAGATTCTATTTTTGACAATTTCTATAGTCAAATCATCCGGAACTAACGCTCCGTCGTCAAGATATTTCTTTACTTTTTTTCCAACTTCTGTCTCTTCCTCTATATTTCTTCTGAATATATCTCCAGTAGAAATATGCAAAATATTAAATTCATTTACTATTGCTTTCGCCTGAGTGCCTTTTCCAGCACCGGAAGGTCCTAACAATATAGCTATCATTACAGCAATCTCCTCTTTAATAATTGTCTGCATGTCTGTGCATGTAGGCATTTTACTTTAGTAGTTTTATTTTAAGAATCCTTTATAATGTCTCATCATCATTTGAGATTCTATCTGTTGCATTGTCTCCAAAGCTACACCTGTAGCGATTAATAATGAAGTTCCACCAAACTGTACTTTTAAGTTAGTAAAAGCAAAAACCAGTGTTGGTGTAGCTGCTATAACAGCAAGTGCTACAGCTCCAACAATCGTTACTCTATTCAAAACCTTCTTCAAATAATCTGCTGTTGGTCTGCCCGGTCTTATACCAGGTATAAATCCACCATTATCTCTTAAATTATTCGCATATTCAAAAGGATTGAATTGTATAGCAGTATAGAAGTAAGTAAAGAATATTATAACAAGTGTGTTCAGTATTGAATAAATCCAAATACCTGGAGTTCCAGGGCTCATTGAAAACCAGTATGATATTCCATTACTCCAACTTGGAATAAAGAATGCTAATGTCTGTGGTATTTGCAAGAATGTTGATGCGAATATAACTGGCATAACTCCTGCCATAAGCACTTTCAAAGGTATATGAGTGCTTTGACCGCCGTACATTTTTCTTCCTACTACTCTTTTTGCATATTGAACATTTATCTTTCTTTCAGCTTGCTGAATAGCAATAACTCCTACTATGATAATGAATGCAAATACTAAGAAGATTAATATTTCCCAAATTTTTACCGTTCCAACACTAAACAAAGCAATTGTCTGTCCAATATCATGAGGTATTCTTGATACTATACCTGCAAATATTATGATTGATATTCCGTTTCCAATTCCTTTTTCTGTTATTTGTTCCCCTAACCACATCAAAAATGCTGTTCCCGCTGTTAGTACTATGACTACAGTTGTCATTGCAAAAAAGCTTTTGTCTATAACAGCTTGATTGAAAAATCCTACGCTATATGCTATAGCTTGAATTACTGCCAATATAACTGTAATATATCTAGTCCATTGTCCCATTATTTTCTTTCCATCTTCACGCTTGAAAATTTCTTCAAGCTTAGGGAAAGCTATTGCCAATAATTGAAGAATAATCGATGATGTAATGTAAGGATAAATGTTAAGCGCAAATACTGTAAAGTCCTTAAATGAACCCCCAGCCATAAGGTTAAAGAAATCTAAAATTCCTGCGCCTTGACCTGAGTTTTCAAATATACTTTTAATTACCTCACGATTTATAAATGGTACTGGTATAACAGCTCCTAGTCTATATACCAATATCATCATAAGTGTAAAAAGTATCTTTTTACGTAAATCAGGTATCTTCCATGCATTTCTCATTGTTTCAAACAATTAGATCACCTCTACTTTTCCACCAGCAGCTTCAATCTTTTCAACTGCAGATTTACTAAATTTATTTGCCTTTACTGTTAGTTTTTTTGTTATTTCACCATTACCTAAAACTTTTACACCGTCTAGCTGTCTTTTTAGTATACCTGTTTCTTTTAAAAGATTTGGAGTAACTATTGCTCCATCTTCAAACATATCATTTAAAACTTCTACATTTATCTCTGCATACTGAGTTGCAAAAATATTTGTGAATCCTCTTTTTGGAAGTCTTCTGTAAAGAGGCATCTGTCCACCTTCAAAACCTGGTCTAACACCACCGCCTGAACGAGAATTTTGTCCTTTCTGTCCCTTGCCGCCTGTTTTACCTTGTCCTGAAGCTGTACCTCTTCCTAATCTCTTTCTCTCTTTAACACTACCAGGATTAGGTTTTAATTCATGAAGTTTCATCTGTACACCTCCTTATAGTTTTTATTCTACAACCTCTACCATATGCTTAACCTTGAAAATCATGCCTCTTATAGCTGCATTATCTTCATGCTCAACAACATGATTTATTTTTCTTAATCCTAAAGCCTTAATTGTTGCTCTTTGAGCAGGTGTCTTACCTATTAAGCTTCTTATTTGTTTTATTTTTATTGTTGCCATTAACGTTCACCTCTTAACCTAAAATCTCTTCTACTGATTTCCCTCTGATTCTAGCTACGTCTTCAGGTTTTTTAAGGGATTTTAAGGCTTCCATCGTCGCATTAACCATGTTTCTTGGGTTGTTTGATCCAAGAGACTTAGTTCTTATGTCTTTAACTCCAGCAAGCTCTAATACAGCACGAACAGGTCCACCAGCTATAATTCCAGTACCTTGCGATGCAGGTTTTATAAGAACTCTACCAGCGCCAAACTCTCCAATCATCTCATGAGGTACAGTAGTATCTCTAAGCGGCACTTCAATCATTCTTTTCTTTGCATCTTGGATAGCTTTTCTTATAGCATCTGGTATTTCAATAGCCTTAGCCATTCCTATACCTACATGGCCGTTCTCGTCTCCAACAACTACTAAAACGCTGAATCTAAAGTTTCTACCACCCTTAACAACTTTAGTAACACGGTTTATGCTGATGACTTTCTCTTTAATGTCTTCTATTTGATTTGCATCAATACGTCCACGTTGTTCCATTGCCTTTCCTCCTTTTTAAAAATCAAGTCCGTTTTCTCTTGCGCCTTCTGCAAGGGATTTTACTCTGCCATGGTATAAATATCCGCCTCTGTCAAACACAACAGATTTAATACCTTTTTCTTGTGCTTTTTTCGCTAATTCAGCTCCTACAAGCTTAGCCGCTTCAACTTTAGTCATTTCAGTAATTCTTTCTAAAATTTCCTTATCCTTTGTTGAAGCTTGCACAATAGTATTGCCAGCTGCATCATCTATAATTTGAGCATATATGTTTTTAGAGCTTCTAAATACATTCAGTCTTGGTCTCTCAGGAGTTCCTACAATTTTATTTCTAATTTTGTTGTGCCTTTCAACTCTTTTTTTATTTCTTACTGCTTTTTTTAGCACTATTACTCACTCCTTTCCGTTATTTACCAGTCTTACCAGCTTTACGTCTAATTACTTCGTTAGAGTATTTAATACCTTTGCCCTTATATGGCTCTGGTCTTCTCCAATCTCTAATTACCGCAGCATAGTTTCCAACTTGTTGTTTATCTATACCTCTTACTACAATCTTACCTGTAACATCAGCTCCACCTGTTGATTTTCCTGTACCAGGTTCAACTGTTGTCTCTATTCCGCTTGGATCTTCCATTTCAACGGGATGGGAATATCCTAAGCTTAGTACAAGCTTCTTTCCTTGTTTTTGTGCTCTATATCCAACACCAACAATTTCAAGAACTTTTTCGTATCCGTCTGTTACGCCTACAATCATATTGTTTAATAAAGTTCTTGTTAAGCCATGTAATGATCTGCTCATCTTTTCATCATTTGGTCTAGCTATATTTATATGTCCTTCAGAAACTTCTATTTTCATCAACTTAGAAAGTTGTTGCTCTAAAGTTCCTTTAGGTCCTTTAACTGTTACAAAATTACTGTCGTTAATCTTAAACTCAACATTGCTAGGCAGATTTATAGGCTTTAATCCTATTCTTGACATTTGTACAGCACCTCCTTATTTTGTCTACTAATTGATTTATCAATTGGTTTTAAATTTTAATATTATTGGTTTAATTTGTTTAAATTAACCCCTATCTATTTGTAAAATAGATTATTACCAAACGTAGCAGATTACCTCTCCGCCTACTCCGGTTTTTCTTGCTTTTCTATCTGTCATAATTCCTTTTGATGTAGAAATAACTGCTATTCCTAATCCGCCTAAAACCTTTGGAGTTTCTTCTTTCTGAACATAAACTCTTAGTCCCGGTTTAGAAATTCTCTTTATTCCTGTTATTACTCTTTCCTTGTTGTTCACGTACTTGAGCTCTATTCTAATAATCCCTTGCTTGCTATCATCTATTACATCGAAGCCTTTAATATAGCCTTCTTCTAATAAAATAGTCGCTATTTCCTTTTTAATTTTAGAAGCAGGAACATCTACAAATTCGTGTTTTGCATGATTACCGTTTCTAATTCTTGTTAGCATATCTGCAATTGGATCTGTCATTACCATATAAGTAACCTCCTTCCATTCTCTCGTTTTACCAACTAGCTTTCTTTACTCCTGGTATTTGTCCTTTGTAAGCTAGTTCTCTAAAGCATATACGGCATACACCGAATTTTCTTAAATAAGCATGAGGTCTTCCGCAAATTTTACATCTGCTATACTCTCTTGTAGAAAACTTTTGTTTTCTGCTTTGTTTTACTTTTAAAGATGTTTTAGCCATTCATAATCCTCCTATTACTTACTAAAAGGCATTCCCATTAATTTTAATAGTTCTCTTGCTTCTTCATCTGTGTTAGCAGTTGTCGTTATAATTATGTCCATACCTCTTAATTTATCTATTTTATCATAGTTGATTTCTGGGAAAATCAATTGTTCTTTGATACCTAAAGCATAGTTTCCTCTTCCATCAAATGAAGTCTTTGATACTCCTCTAAAATCTCTAACTCTTGGCAATGATATGTTTACTAGCTTATCGAGAAATTCATACATTTTTTCTCCTCTAAGAGTAACCTTGCATCCTATTGGCATACCTTCTCTTATTTTGAAGTTAGATACAGATTTCTTTGCCTTTGTTGTAACAGGTTTTTGACCAGATATCAAAGCCATTTCTTCAACAGCTGATTCTAAGAATTTTGCATTATCCTTAGCCTCGCCAACTCCCATGTTAATTGTTATTTTGTCTATCTTTGGTGCCTGCATTACACTTTCATATTTAAAAGTCTCAACAAGTGCCGGCACTACTTTATTTTTATATGTTTCAAGCAATCTTGAAGCCATCTACATGTACCTCCTTTCGAGTATTATTCGAATGTTTCGCCACATTTCTTACATACTCTAACTTTTTTGCCATTATCTAAAACTTTCTTTTCTGTTCTTACGCCTTGCTTGCATTTATTGCAATAAATCATAACATTTGATACATTGACAGAGCCTTCTTTGTGTACTATTCCAGCTTGCTGCATATCTCTGCTAGCTTTTTTGTGTTTAGTAACCATATTTATGCCTTCAACAATAACTCTATTGTCTTTTGGATAACAAGTAAGTACTTTACCTGATTTGCCCTTGTCTTTACCTGCAATAATTACAACTTTATCGCCTTTCTTAACGTGCATATTGACCCACATTCCTTTCTTCGAAGTTGATAACTTTATATTTCCTGCGAAATTCAGTTCCTTAGAACCTTAGTTCCGTGAACTTCGGTTCACTGTTATAACACTTCTGGTGCTAAAGAGATTATTTTCATGAAATTACCATCTCTTAATTCTCTTGTTATAGGTCCAAATATACGAGTACCTATTGGTGTGTTATCATCTTTTATTATAACTGCCGCATTTTCGTCGAATTTGATGTAAGTTCCATCATTTCTTCTTACGCCCTTTGTAGTTCTTACAACTACAGCTTTAATAACGTCACCTTTCTTAACAACTCCACCGGGTGTTGCCGTTTTAACAGTAGCAACTATTATATCTCCGATATTTGCATACTTTCTTCCCGAACCACCCATTACTCTTATAACAAGTATTTCTTTAGCTCCTGAATTATCTGCAACTCTTAATCTTGATTCCGTTTGTATCATTTATTAAACCTCCCTTCAATCGTTGTAGGGTTATTTCGCTTCTTCAACAATTTCAACTAATCTCCATCTTTTATCTTTTGACAATGGTCTAGTTTCCATTATTTTTACGATATCACCGATTTGACACTTATTTTCTTCATCGTGTGCTTTATATTTTTTAGTTTGCTTAACTTGTTTATTATAAAGAGGATGTGCTACTAGCTTTTCTGTAGCAACTACTATTGTTTTATCCATTTTATTGCTAACAACTTTACCTATTCTTACTTTTCTATTGTTTCTTTCCAACTTAATAGTCCTCCTTTCTCATGTTATTGCACATTAACATTGAGTTCTCTCTCTCTTAAAACTGTTTTAACACGTGCAATGTCTTTTTTAACTTTATTTATTCTTAATGGATTTTCTAATCCTCCAGTAGCAAGTTGAAATCTCAAATTAAATAATTCTGTTTTCAATTCTACTAAGGATTGGTTTAATTCATTAACAGTCTTTTCTCTTACTTCATTAGCTTTCATTTGCTTCACCATCCTTTTCTATCGCCTCATCAGCTTTAGCAACGAATTTACATTTTATAGGCAACTTATGCATGGCAAGTCTCATGGCTTCTCTTGCTATCTCCTCCGAAACTCCTGTCATTTCAAACAAGACTCTTCCTGGCTTCACTACTGCTACCCAGTACTCCGGAGATCCTTTACCTTTACCCATACGAGTCTCAGCAGGCTTTTTTGTAACTGGCTTATCAGGGAATATTTTTATCCAAATTTGACCGCCTCTTTTCACGTATCTAGTCATCGCTCTTCTGGCAGCTTCTATTTGGTTAGATGTAATCCAAGCTGGTTCTAATGCTTGAAGTCCAAATTCGCCATATGTTAAAGTGTTGCCTCTTGTAGCTACTCCAGTCATTCTTCCTCTAAATTGTTTACGATGTTTAACTCTTTTAGGCATTAACATAATTAACTTCCTCCTTCCTTAAGTACTGACTACTTTTTTTCTCTCTTAAAATTATTGTTTGGTCTATCAGATCTTTCTTTTCTGTCATTTCTATCATTTCTATCGTTATTGTTTGGTCTTCTTCTTTTCTTGTCTTTATTGTCAGCTTGTGTGATAGTTTTAGCAGCATCTTCTTGATTTGTTACAAGAGTTTTTCCTAAAATCTCACCTCTGCAAATCCAAACCTTAACACCAATCTTACCATAAGTTGTGTCAGCTTCTGCTGTTCCGTAGCTTATGTCAGCTCTTAAAGTTTGAAGTGGGATTGTACCCTCAGTGTATCTTTCATCTCTTGCCATATCAGCACCATTCAATCTGCCTGATACTAAAGTTTTGATACCCTTTGCTCCAACCTTCATAGTTCTTTGCATAGCTTGCTTCATTGCTCTTCTGAATGAAACTCTCTTTTCAATTTGACTTGCTATACTTTCAGCAACTAATTGTGCATCTAATTCTGGTGTCTTTACTTCTTCTACATTTACAATAGCAGTTTTTCCAGTTATTTTTTCAACACTGTTTTTAAGTGTCTCAACACCTGTACCGCCTTTTCCTATAATCATTCCGGGTTTAGCAGTATAAACACTTACCTTTATTCTGCTCGCAAACCTTTCAATTTCAACCTTAGCTATTCCTGCTTGGTATAGGCTTTTCTTTATAAATTCACGAACTTTATAGTCTTCAACAAGATTTGTAGAGAAGTCTTTTTTCTCAGCGTACCATTTAGAATCCCAATCTTTATTTATTCCAACTCTCAGTCCATGAGGATTAACTTTTTGGCCCATTAATTTACCTCCTTTACTAATCTCTCTCTTTTACTACTACACCTATATGGCTAGTTCTCTTTAATATCTTAAATGCTCTGCCTTTTGATCTTGGTCTCCATCTCTTTAATGTAGGACCTTGGTTCGAATATACTTCTGACACGAATAAATTGTCTTTGTTCATATCAAAATTATTCTCTGCATTAGCAGCAGCTGATTTCACTACTTTTTCTAATATTTTAGCACCTTTATTAGGTGTAAATTTTAATATTGAAAGTGCTTCGTCAACACTTCTTCCTCTAACCATGTCACATACGAATCTCATCTTTCTAGGTGAAACTCTAACGTACTTAGCGATTGCTTTAGCTTCCACTTTAGCTACCTCCCTTCACTTATTTAACTTTTGAAGATTTTTCAGTCTTGTCGTGTCCTCTGTAAGTCCTTGTTGGAGCAAATTCACCCAACTTGTGTCCTACCATATCTTCAGTTATATATACAGGAACGTGCTTTCGTCCATCATGTATAGCTAATGTGTGTCCTATCATATCAGGGAATATCGTAGATCTTCTTGACCATGTCTTTAATATATCTTTTTTGTTTGCATCATTCATCGCAACAATTTTCTTTAAAAGACTTGGTTCACAATAAGGTCCCTTTTTTAATGATCTACCCATCTACTATTTCCTCCTTTCACAAAACCTGTTTTATTATTTATCTCTTCTTGTCTTTACAATCATCTTATCAGACTTCTTATGTTTCTTACGAGTCTTATATCCAAGAGCTGGTTTACCCCAAGGTGTTACCGGTGCAGGTCTTCCTATCGGAGCTCTACCTTCACCACCGCCGTGTGGGTGATCGTTAGGGTTCATAACGCTACCTCTTACTGTTGGTCTTATACCCATATGTCTTTTTCTTCCAGCCTTACCAATAGTTATGTTCTCGTGATCTAAGTTTCCAACTTGACCGATTGTAGCTCTGCACTCCATGCTTACCATTCTAACTTCGCCGGATGGCAATCTAACTTGTGCATACTTACCTTCTTTAGCCATTAACTGTGCCCAGTTACCAGCTGATCTTACTAATTGCGCTCCCTTGCCAACTTTTAATTCTACATTGTGAATTGTAGTACCAACAGGGATGTTTTTTAATTTTAGTGCGTTTCCAACCTTTATATCTGCTTCACTACCTGACATTATAACATCGCCAACTTTTAATTTGTGTGGTGCTATTATATATCTTTTCTCACCATCAACATAATGTACCAAAGCTATATTAGCACTTCTGTTTGGATCATACTCGATAGTAGCAATTTTTCCAGGGATACCGTCTTTATCTCTTTTGAAATCTATTATCCTGTAGTGTCTCTTTTCTCCGCCGCCTTTATGACGAACTGTTATACGTCCATAAGCGTTTCTTCCCGCATTCTTTTTTAAAGGGGCTAAAAGAGATTTCTCAGGTTCATTTGTTGTTATCTCTTCAAAAGTAGAAACAGTCATCTGTCTTAAAGCTGGAGAAGTAGGTCTAAATTTTTTTATACCCATGAGAATTTCCTCCTTTTAAATAACTTAATTTAATTTTAACCAGAAATTTATTTGACCTTATTAGTTCATTCCTTCGAAGAACTCAATTGCTTTGCTATCATCTGTCAATGTAACAATAGCCTTTTTCCAACTTGGTCTTCTGCCCATATGAGCGCCTTGTCTCTTCATTTTTCCAAGCATATTCATTGTGTTTACGCTTTTAACTTTAACTCCGAAAACTTGCTCAATAGCATTTTTAATTTCTGTTTTGTTGGCTTTTTTATCTACTTCGAATGAGTATTTTTTATCAGCCATTATGTCCATGCTTTTTTCTGTAATTAATGGTCTTCTTATTAAATCATGTGGATTGTACATTATGCGTATACCTCCTCCACCTTATTAACTGCATCCTTTGTTATTATGAAAGAATCACAGTTTAGGATATCATATACATTTATTGTGTTTACATATGCTGTCTTAACACCTGGGATATTGCTTGCTGCTCTAATTACTTTCTCATCTCTCTCAGGTATTACTATCAAAGATTTCTTATTTGCTTTAAGATTTGATAAAACTTTTACCATTTCTTTTGTTTTTGCTTGTTCTAAAGTCAAGCTATCTAATACTATTATTTCGTTATCAACAACTTTTGAAGTCAATGCTGATTTAAGAGCAAGTCTTTTAACTTTTTTAGGTAAAGAGTAGCTGTAATCTCTTGGTTTTGGAGCAAATACAACTCCGCCGCCTTTCCATTGTGGCGATCTGATACTACCTTGTCTTGCACGTCCTGTTCCTTTTTGTCTCCAAGGCTTTCTTCCGCCTCCTCTAACCTCTGCTCTTGTCTTTGCTGATTGTGTTCCTTGTCTTTGATTAGCTAAATAGTTTTTTACAGCCTCATACATAACGTGGTTGTTCACTTCTATTCCGAATATATCATCCTTTAATTCAATGTCTCCCACTTGGCTGCCATTTATATCATAAAGAGCTACTTTTGGCATCTTTAATCCTCCTTTCTGAACTTATAACTATCTTTTTACTGTTTCTTTAACTGTAACTAAGCCTTTTTTAGGTCCTGGTATAGCACCTTTTATTAAAAGAATGTTCTTAGCAGTATCTACTCTAACTATTTCAAGATTTTGAACAGTTACTCTTACGTTACCCATGTGTCCATGTGCCGGTAAGCCTTTAACTACTTTTCCTATACCTGTCATCGCACCTAAAGAACCTCTAAGTCTGTGGAATTTAGAACCGTGGCTCATAGGTCCTCTACCATGACCATGACGCTTGATAGGTCCTTGGAATCCCTTACCTTTTGATGTTCCTACAACATCAACCTTTTCTCCAGCTTGGAAAATATCAACTTTGATTTCTTTTCCTACTTCATACTCATCAATATTAGTTACTCTAAATTCTCTTAAGAATCTTCTGTATCCAATGCTTGCTTTGTCAAAGTGTCCTTTTAAAGGTTTTGTTACATTTTTTGCTTTAATATCGCCAAATCCTACTTGTATAGCATCATAACCATCTTTTTCAACAGTTTTCTTTTGTACCACTATCATTTTATCAGATTCAACAACTGTTACTGGAACTACTTCACCATTTTCTTTGAAAACTTGTGTCATTCCAATTTTCTTACCAAGAATTGCTTTCATTAGTTTACACCTCCTATTTTCTTACAGCGGATTACCGCTTTGGTAATCATTCTAAGCAGAGTGTGGTTTGAGAAGAATCGGAACGATTCTTCCATAGAGTGAAACTTGTTTCGCTCTTTTATCTCTACTTTACTTTTTTTACAACTTAATCTCAATATCTACTCCAGCAGGCAAATTAAGCTTCATTAATGAGTCTACTGTCTTAGGTGTAGGATTAGTTATGTCAATTAATCTCTTATGAGTTCTCTGTTCAAACTGCTCTCTTGAATCTTTGTACTTATGAACTGCTCTAAGTATTGTTATTATTTGCTTTTCTGTAGGTAGTGGAATTGGTCCAGCTACTGTAGCTCCTGTTGATTTAGCAGTTTCAACGATTTTTTGTGCAGATTGATCAATTAATTGATGATCATAAGCCTTCAACCTAATTCTTATTTTTTGAGTGCTTGCCATTTTTTAACCTCCTCTTTTAGTGTATGTTTCACACACAACTCGGAATTGCATCCGATACACTCATCCGGGTGTATCGATTATTTTTTTTATAAAAAATCTTCATAAAAACCAATACCGGTCGCCCTGTTTAAAAACAAGACATTCTCAACAAAAATTCCCTGATTTCTCAGCCACCTTTTGTCTCATCGCATGTGGCACGCTTAATAATATTACACTATGTCCACACATAATGCAAGCATTATTTTAAATATTACGAATTCTTAACAATTTAAAAGCTACGGAAAAATTCCATAGCTTTTAAATGTTATTTTATTATGTCAAAATTTATTTCAATATTTTAGAAA
>DCPV01000290.1 GCA_002323775.1 Firmicutes bacterium UBA1535
AATATTAAAGGCAAGGCAGACAATAAGAGCATATTCTAAGAAAGAGTGTGAGGAGCTTTTATCTGAGGTCCTAAAACTTAGCGATGAAGAAGAAGTAGAAAATTATTTGATTTCTAAATTAAAATAATAGATAATAGGTATAGGGGGATGTTTCGTTTATTGAAGCTTCCTTCTATCTTTGAGGAGAAGATATGAAAAAAATATCAATAGTATTTCACAGCGTCTGTGGAAATAACTACTTAATAGCAAAAGAATTCTATGAAAATTTGAAAAACAAAAATATGAAAGTAAATCTGTTTAGAGTAAAGGATGACAATTTTGAAAAATTATCAAATATTCTTGAAATAGCAAAGGAATATAGAGATGAAATTATGTCAGTTGAGATATATAATTTTAAAGAATTATTGGACAGTGATATAATAATTTTAGGTTCTCCGACGTATTTTGGAAATGTTTCAGCGCAGATTAAGGTATTTATGGATGAATTCGTAGATTATTGGGTTGATGCGAATTTTTATGGAAAAAAATTATTTTCTTTCGCCTGTGCAGGAACAACAGAGGGTGGCGGAGATATGTGCTTAAATGCAATAAATATTTTTGGACAGCATATGGGAATGTCAAACGTACCAGTACCAAGCAACTTAGTGCTGGGAGAAAGCTTCCCTGCCTATGGATTAGTTCATTATGTAGGCGACAATGCAGACAAAAGACCAAGCACAAAAATAAAAAACGCAATTGATAAGATTTGTGATATATTAATAAATTTATAGAATATCAAGAGAAAAAGTTATAAAGAAATAAAAAATAAAGAGAAAGCAGATGCTGAGCAAAGCACAAATCTTTTGTGCTTTATTGTATAATAAGAGCATGGGTATATTATGAAAAAAGGCGATATAATTGAAATAAAAATAGAAGATGTATTGTTTCCAAATAAGGCTATAGCAAGCTATGAGGGGAAGACAGTTACAGTTAAAAATGCACTTTTAGCTCAGACAGTACAAGCAAGAATAGCAAAAATAAAAAAGAATGAAATAGAAGCAAAATTGATAGAGGTAGTAAAAAAAGCAGACTATGAGCAAGCACCATATTGCAAGCATTTTGGTACTTGTGGAGGCTGCATTTATCAAACAATTCCATATGAAAAGCAGCTTGAATTAAAGCAAAGACAAGTAAAGAATATAATAGATGAAATATGCAATGATTACGAAATGCTATCTATAGTAGAAAGCCCTAAAAAGCTGGAATACCGCAACAAAATGGAATTTTCATTTGGCGATGCTGTAAAGGGTGGACCACTAACTTTAGGACTTCATCAGAAAAACAGATTTTATGAAATACTTACTGTAGACGATTGTCAAATAGTTGATGAGGATTTTAGGATAATATTAAAAGAGGTTTTGCAGTATTTCCTAGGAAATAATACGAGCTTTTATCACAAAATGTCAAAACAAGGCTTCCTAAGATATTTGATAGTGAGAAAATGTGCAAAATCACAGGATATATTGATAAACCTGTTTACCTCCTCGCAAGAAGCCCTTAATGAAGCAGAATTTCTTAATATTTTAAACTCATTAAAGTTAAGTGGAACAATAAAGTGCATAGCACATTCGATAACTGATTCGATAGCAGATGTAGCAAAAGCAGAGCAATTTAAAATCCTATATGGTGAGGATAAAATAGAGGAAGAAATATTAGGCTTAAAATTTAACGTATCAGCATTTTCCTTCTTTCAAACAAACTCATTAGCAGCAGAAAGTCTATATGGTGTAGTAAGGGATTTTATAGGCGAAACAAAGGATAAGGTAATTTATGACCTATACTCAGGTACAGGGACAATAGGACAAATAGTATCAGTAAATGCCAAAAAAGTAATAGGAATTGAAATAGTAGAAGAAGCAGTAGTTAAAGCGAATGAAAATGTAAAAATAAACAAGATACAAAATTGCAGCTTCATAGTGGGAGATGTGCTGGAAAAGGTAGACGAGTTGACTACAATAGATGGAGCTAATAGTCCGGATATAATAATACTAGATCCACCAAGAGAAGGCATACATCCAAAAGCATTAAAGAAAATAATAAACTACAAGCCAAAAACCTTTATTTATATATCGTGCAAACCAACATCATTAACAAAAGACTTACCAGAGTTTTTAAAAGAGGGATATAGACTAGAAAAAGTGAAATGTATAGATATGTTTCCAATGACACCAAACGTAGAAACAGTTTTGAAATTAAGTTTATAAAGGGAGTATGGAGGGAAAAATGACTGAATTATTAGCTCCAGCAGGAAATATGGAAGCTTTAAAAGCTGCAATTTCTAATGGTTGTGATGCAATATACTTAGGGATGCAAAAATTTGGTGCACGAGCATACTCAACTAATTTTGATTTAGAAACATTAAAAGAGGCTTTAACGTATGCGCACCTTAGAAATGTAAAAATCTATGTAACAATGAATACAATTGTTTTCGAAAACGAAGTTGGAGAGATGAAAGAGCAGATGAAGGAGTTAAATGAAATCGGTGTTGATGGAATTATCGTCCAGGACTTAGCTGCTTTTGATTATTTAGTTAAAAACTTTGTTGATATGGAAGCACACTGCTCAACTCAAATGGGAATAGACGATTTAGACGGTACTTTATTATTTAAAGAACTTGGTGCTAAAAGAGTTGTGCTGTCTCGTGAAGTTGAGATTGAAAAAGTAAAAGAGATAAGAAGAATAGCAAATATCCCTTTAGAAATATTTGTTCATGGTGCCTTATGTGTATCTTATTCTGGAAACTGTCTAATGTCTGGATTAATCGGCTATCGAAGCGGAAATCGTGGAAGATGTGTTGGTTCATGCCGTAAGGAATATGAACTAATGGATAAGACAACAGGCACATCTTTAAGTAAAAACTATAATCTATCTACTAAGGATTTAAACACAATTGATTATATCAATGATTTAAAAGAAATAGATTCTTTAAAAATAGAAGGCCGAATGAAAGAGCCTGCGTATGTTGCTAATGTTGTATCTAAATATCGCAAGGCCCTAGATAATAAAATAACTGAAGAAGATAAGCAAAATCTGAAAAAAACATTCAATAGAACATTTACTAAAGGATATTTGTTTCACGAAGACAAGAAAGATATTACAAACGTCTTAAGACCTAATAACTTTGGTTATGAAGTCGGAAAAATTTCTAAGAATGTTAAAGACATGTATGAAATAACACTTACACGTACTTTAAATCAAAACGATACAATCAGAATAAGTCATAACAATGAAGATGTTAATTTAACTGTTGTAAAATTGTACGATAAAGATGGCAATTTAATAAACAAAGCAGATGATGTCTGCTATATAAAAATCAAAGAAAAGATGTCTAAGGGTGATTTAGTATATATAACTAAGGATTATTCATATTACAAAGAATTAGAATCATCACTAGAAAAAGAATTTAAACGCTTTAATCTAGATATTAAAGTGTATGCATATCCAGATTCAAAGCTTATTATAGATGCTGAGGGTTTAGGCTTTAGTTATTTATATGAGGGCGAAGAAATACTAGGTGAAGCAATCAATAATCCAACAACAAAAGATCAGATAATAAAGCAACTTTCAAGATTAAATGATACTATATTTGAACTTAACAATGTAGACTACGAGGAAAGCAATGTATTTGTTCCAGCTAAAATGTTAAATTCAGCAAGAAGGGATATTATACAGGGCTTATATGATTTAAAGCTTAACAGCCATAAGAAAAGAACCAAGGCTTTGATAGCAAAAGAAAAAATAAGCTTTGCCCCTAAAAAACCATACCTTACGGCTTCTGTAACTACTAAGGAACAGTATGATGCTTGCGTAAGCTGTGGAATTACGGAAATCTATTTCAATAACATTATTAGAAGAAATCAAAATGATTATAAGGAAAAGGAAGGGCAGTTATTAGTCGGAGGATATGGCGGAATTTATCACTACAGAAAAACTAATCCTTTTGTTACGGATTATTCTCTAAATATTGTTAATTCTGCTAGTTGCTATGAACTATATAGATTAGGTGCGAAACGAATAACTTTATCTTATGAATTGAATAAAAGACAAATTGAAGATTTAATTAATGCCTATTATGAAGAAAATGACGGCTATCCTGCACTAGAAATGATTGTATATGGCAAGGCTCCTTTGATGTTTACAAAATATTGTCCGATGAAAAAAATGAATCAATGCGGTATTTGCAAAACTAAGAGCTATGAATTAAAAGATGAGCAAGGAACGTTCCCTATCATTTCTCATGATGATTGTACAACGACTATTCTTAATGGTAAGACACTTAACCTTTTAGATGAGATAAAAAACATAAAAGGAATCGAGGCATTTAGATTAAACTTTACAGTTGAATCAAACGAGCAGGTTGTAAAAACCATTAATAATGCTTTAAGAAAATTAGATGGCAGAGTAGATAAAGTTGCCTTTAATCAAGATACAGACACAAGAGGTCACTTTAATAAAGAGATAATGTAGATAAATCCAAGTTATAGTGAAAATATGGGTCTATCAAGTAAGTAGTTGATATTAATTGTAATAAATGATATAATAATTCAATAATGAGGCTATTTATATAGTTTCTAATGAAGAATAGAAAAGATTTCACCAAAAAGTGAACTACGTTCACTTTTTATTGATATAGAAAGGAAACTATATGATAAAAGTTGATAAATTATCCTACTCATTTCCACAAAAAAATTTATATAATGAAATATTATTTACATTAGAAGATAATCAACATTGTGCTTTTATTGGAATGAGTGGTACTGGAAAAAGTACATTAATGAATATGATTATGGACCCTGAAAAATATAATTTCAGTGGTAAACTTGAAATAACGCCTGGATATAAAATTGGATATGTAAGTCAGTTTGCTAAATCAGATGAAGTATTAGGCATGACTGTATTTGAATATATTGGATACGAATGTTTAAAATTACAAGAAGAAATAGCATTAATTTGTGCTGAAATGGAAACATCTAATGATATTGAGTCTCTGCTGGAAAAGTATCAAGAAAAATTAGATGAATTTGAATCATTAGGTGGCAATGATTTTGAGAGTAATATTAACAAAAAGTTAAACTTAGCTGATCTTTTAAAGTATAAGGATTTAAAGATATCTGAAATAAGTGGTGGAGAGTTTAAACTAGTCCAAGTAATTAAAGAAATGCTAAATAAGCCAGATTTGTTAATTATGGATGAGCCTGATGTATTTTTAGATTTTGAAAACTTAAATTCACTTAGAAACTTAATTAATACTCATAATGGTACATTGCTTGTAATTACGCATAATAGATATTTATTAGATCACTGTTTTAATAAAATTTTACATCTTGAAAACACGGAACTTCAAGAATTTGACGGTAGCTATACAGAATATAATTTTGCTTTGCTTGAAAGAAAAATTGAGTTACAAGAGCTGGCTACAAAGGATACTGAAGAGATAGAAAGAAATGAGAAATTAATTGAACAATTTAGAGATATAGCATCAAATGTTGCAGAAGCAACTAGGGGAAATACCGTAAGAGCTAGAATAAAGATTCAAGAAAGATTAGAAGCTCGAAGAATTAAAACACCATTTGTATATATTAATCAACCAAATATAAATCTAACAACAAATAATGAATTAGAAGAAACTATAGCTTTAAAAGTTGATAATTACAATGTTTTATTTGATGATAGTTTGTTAGAAAATGTTAGTTTTGAAATTAAATCAAATGAAAAGGTTGCTATAATCGGACCAAATGGTACTGGTAAAACTACTTTATTAAGAGATATATTTAAAAACACTAATAATACTATAGAAATAAATGAAAATATAAAAATGGCATATTTATCACAACATCAAAGTGAAATGCTAAATTACTCAAATACAATTATGGATGAATTTTTAGATTCTGGATTTAACACTTATGCAGAGGTTACTGAATATTTAGCTGGTTATGGATTTGAGGGTAAAATTCTTAATCATAAGATTGATGCTTTATCTGGTGGTGAAAAAAACATACTGCAATTAGCAAAGATTTCTGCTAGCAATGCTAATATGTTGCTTTTAGATGAACCAACAAGTCACTTAGACACTTATTCACAACTTTCTTTGGAAAAGGCTATTAATAACTATAATGGTGCAATTATAATGATTTCACATGATATATATTCAATCATTAATTGCATGGATTATGTTTTAATTATTGAAGATAAATCAATTAGAAAAATGAATATGAAAAAGTTTAAAAGAATGGTTTATAATGTTCATTTTGATAGAGATTACTTAGAATTAGAACAAAAGAAAAAACAATTAGAAGCAAGAATATCAATTGCTCTTGTAAATAATGATTTTGTGTCTGCTAAAATTGTGTTAGAAGATTTAAGAAAAATAATTGAACTTATTTAAGAAATTGTAAAAAATAATATATAAATGTAGACTATTTAAAATAGTTAACTGACATATCTATTAAGTGATATATCAGTTTTTTATATTTAGACATGTAGTTATTTTAAAAAATTTTTAGTCAATATTTAGGATATTTATGTTATAATTATAACTGTATACAATTTTTTTAGTACGAAAAAATAAAAATGTTTTTACTTAAAAAATTTGAACGATAAAAATAAAAGGGGCGGCAGACTGCGCAAAAATACAGTCTGCCGTCCATGCGTTAGATTTTAATTATTGAAAAATAAAGTATTTATTAAATAATAGTTTTGTCACATTATTTATTTTTATTTTGTCACAATAATTATTTTCCATTAACAAGAAGTTATATATAGTAGTGAGTAAAAGCAAAACATTATGATATTATTTATAAATATTTTAATGTTTTGCTTTTATTATTAGATAAAGATAAATAAATTGTTCAGTATTTGTTCAACGTTATGTTCTATAATTCATATTTGTTATAAAGCATTATATTAATAATATATAAGAGTTTACAAAATTTTAAAAAATATATATAAGCAGAAAGGAATGCTACTAATATGAAATTTAGAAATAAAAAATTAATTTTGCATCTTCTGTGCGTATTACTGATGATAGTATTTATTTTTGTTGTAAATAAGCTGCATATACCAAATCCTATGATGGTTTTGGTTATACCTGTTATTTACTTTACATATTCTGATGGGTATATCAATGGAATATTGAGTGGTATAACAGCAATTGCTTATTCAGCATATTTCTTTTTAGTTAAAACTAACGATCCTGCTGGACTTGCAAAGATGCTGACAATTATTTTAAATGTAGCCACTGTAGTAATTTTAATTGGGAAGTTAAAAAATCGAGATAAAAGGAATATGATTGAACTGCTGAGGTTAAATGAATCGTTAGTACTTGCTGCTACGACAGATAATTTGACAGGTGCTGCTAATCGTCATGCTTTTTTAGATACAGCAAAAACACTATTTGATAATAGCGTTCGTCTAAAAAGACCTATATCAGCTCTTTTTATTGATGTAGACCACTTTAAACAAATAAATGATATTTATAGTCATGAATTTGGTGATGTTGTTTTAGCCCGTATATCGAGAATAATTGCGAAATGTTTGCGTACTACTGATTTAAGCTGTAGATACGGAGGAGATGAATTTGTTGTTTTACTATCTATTGCTGATGATAAAATTGCAGAAGATGTTGCAAACCGTATGATGAAAGAAATAAGAGAAGCACGATTTGAACAGTATCCAGGTTTTAGATTGTTTGTAAGCATAGGAATATCATACAAGACTCCGGAAAGTGAAGAAGGTTTGGATGATCTAATCAACAGAGCAGATGAAGCAATGTATCAGGCAAAGCAAAGTGGAAGAAATATGATAATCATAAATAAATCAAATGAGGCTGTTTAAACCTCATTTGATTTCGTCTAAATTCTTAAAACTATATCCTAATTCCTGCCATTTAGTAATCAATTCATCTAATATGTCTGCGTTTGTTTTTGATGTGCTGTGCAGTAGAACTATTGCTCCCGGATGAATTCTTGGTATTAACTTTTTAAATGCTTGCTCCTTTGCCGGCTGGTCGTTTACATACCAGTCTACATATGCTAAACTCCAGAAAAATGTTTTGTATCCTAGCTGTTGAGCCTGTTTTAAATTTTCTTCGCTAAATTTTCCTTGAGGTGGTCTGTAGAATTTTACTAATTCTTGATTTGTTACACTTTTATATTTTTCTTCAAGCATTAATAGTTCTTTTTTAAATGCCTCTACATCAGAAATTTTAGACATATCAGGATGTGTGTATGTATGATTGCCTATAATATGCCCCTCATCAACCATTCGCCTAACTAATTCAGGTTCTGTTTCTAAATAATTTCCCACTAAAAAAAAGGTAGATCTAATATTGTGCTTTTTTAACACATCCAATATCTTGGGAGTATATCCATTTTCAAAGCCTGCATCAAATGTCAGATAAATTACCTTATCTTCACCATTTACTGCATAATATGCGTCATATTTTTTTAAAAATTCAGCACTGGCATTACCCCTTGGCACCTTGCCTTCGTCTTGAAAGCTTAAACCCCAATTGCTTGATAAGGAAAATGTCTGCGCAACATTAACTCCAAAATTAAATAATATCGTTAATCCAAATACTACTAATAATAAACTAGCTAAGCCTATAATAAGCATTTTTTTATTAATTGAAATTATCAAAAAAATCACCTCTATATAATTATATATGAGTTTGTCTATAAATATGATAAATTTAATTAAAAAATATTCTTAAAACATCTGAATATTAAAAATATAACTACAAATAATATTTTTGCAACTAAATTTGGTTGTTAATAATATTATTAGCTTAAGGAGGCTTTTAAATGAATATGCAAAAGAATGAAAGTATTAAATGTAGTGTTCATCAATGCAAGTACCACAATCATTCAGAAAATTATTGTACACTTTCATCAATTAATGTGGGAACTCATGAAGCAAACCCAACAGTAGTGGAATGTACAGATTGTCAATCATTTATGCTTAAATGAAGCTAATTAACTTTGCTTTAATGCAGAGGAGATTAGGTTAAAGAAAAAGATGCGTTAGGCTTTAGCATATTGCTAATCTCAACGCATCTTTTTTATTGTATAGGAAAGTTCGCTTTTTATACTTAGACATGAGGGCTTTTAATCACAGGCTGTATTTGTTTTCCATCAAGCGCATGCTCTAGGCTTGGAATTATTAATTCTGTATGTGCTACCATCGAATTTGGCTTTCCTTTATAATTATCCTGACCAAAAGGAACGAAGTACACATTCTTAGTATTTAGCATAATTCCTATATTTTTAAAATTAAAGCCTAAGGCATCATTGGTAGACAAAGCTATAACGAGAGGCTTATTGTTTCTAAGATGACCTTTCGCAGCCATCAGTGCCGGAGTATCAGTAATTCCATTTACTAGCTTAGCCAGACTGTTTCCTGTACAAGGTGCTATTATCAATATATCAAGCATATTTTTCGGACCGAGTGGCTCGGCTTCTTCCAAAGTTAGTATAGGCTTAGTAAGTGTAATGCCCTCAGCTTTTAGGATAAATTCACTAGATTTTCCAAATCTACAGTCAATATTTTGTGAAGCGTATGAAAATATAGTGTATACCTTGCAACCTTCTTTAACTAAATTTTCTAATTCCACAAATATTTTATCGAACGTACAAAATGAACCTGTAAAGGCAACACCTATATTCAAATTATTTAGTTTCAAATTCACCACTTCTTTCGATTAGAATTGTTTCGACCACGCCTGCTAAAATTTCACCGGAACTCTTAGGTGAATATATTCCGGGTAGTCCTAAACACAATGAAGCATTTAGATTTAAGCTTTCCGCTGCACTATAATCAAGACCGCCGGGAGCAGAAGCTATATCGATGATTGTCACATACGGTGATAATTTTTTTAATTTGTCCTCTGTTAAAATCAATGCAGGAATTGTGTTAAATACAAAATCAAAGCTATTTAAGTCTTTTTCTAAATCATCGAGCAATATACCATGATAGCCATAAGCGACTGCTAATGCTATATCATCCTTACATCTTGCACCAACGTAGATATCAACATCAAAGGCCTTTAATTTAGATGCCAGCACTTTAGCACATCTACCAAAACCAAGCACCAAGCTCTTGCTGCCATGTAAATTAATAGAGCTTCGTTTTATAGCTTCAGCGATAGTACCCTCAGCTGTTGCAATAGCATTTAATATAGCAACATCATTCATTTTCATAAAATCGTAAGTTATGATTTTATTTCTATTACAATGACTTGATAAATAATCTGGAATCATACCTGCAAATAGAATGTGTTTCTTGTTTAATTCTTCCATGAAATGCTTAACATTTTTATCTTCATATAAATTTAAAAAAGCAATATCTTTATTATCCTTAGAAAATGGAATAGGGCAGATAAGTATATTACTTTCTTGCATAGCCTCATGCAATGAGGATGTTTTTTTTATTTTATCAGTTATTAAATCATTGTTTATACCGTATGTATAGATTGTATATCCTTTTTCATAGAGACTCTTTATCATGTATATTTGTCTTAAATCTGCTCCAATTACAGCAATATTGCCTTTGCTAGACATCCGTTCACGTTCCTTTCTAGTTATTATATATTAAAATATGTTTATTTTTTATTGATGTTACAAAAAGGATTAAAATAAAAAAGGCAGAAGAAAAATTCTAACATTTTTCCTCTGCCTTTATACGAATATATTATATTCGCAATGTATCTCGTCAATATACATATTAAAAAATCCAATAAAATAATCCAACTACAACTGCGACAACTGCTACAAATATTAAAACAAGAGGCAGTACAATTGAGAATGTAGCTAAAATTAACGCCAAACGGTCATTTTTTTCAAGCCGTATGGATTTAATTTCCTTTTTTTGAGCTTCTATTTTATTTAATTCTTGTTCTTGCTTATCTTTAGGAAGATTTGAAAATCTAATTCTTTCCAAATCTTCATCAACTCTTTTTTTATTATTGAAAAACATTTTAAATCATCAACTCCTCATTTATCATTTATAGTTGATTTAAAACTCTACATAATAACAACTAAAATACTCCATTAACCTTATGGCACATAGTGAAATGTCCAGGCTCTATTTCTCTGTATTCCGGAACATCAGATTTACATACATCCTGTGCATATATACATCTTGTATGGAATCTGCAACCGCTTGGCGGATTGGCAGGTGATGGGATATCTCCTTGAAGTATAATACGTTTTTTATTATTTCTTGCAGAAGGATCAAATGAAGGAACAGCCGATAACAAAGCCTCTGTATAAGGATGCAAAGGATTATCAAATATTTGCT
>DCPV01000179.1:0-3480 GCA_002323775.1 Firmicutes bacterium UBA1535
AATTGAACGAACATGTATATGAAAAATTACAATATAACAGACTAAAGGAATTAGTTAAGGAATACTGTGTTAGCAGTCTAGGAAAAACACTGATAGATAAGCTAGTACCAACCGGAAACATTAAGGCTGTTGAAAATAGGTTAAATGAAACAACAGAGGCAAGAAAGCTTTTAGACTTTTCGGGCAGTGTACAGCTTAGCGGTATAGTCAATATAAAGGAGATTATTGAAAAGGTACAAAAGGACATAATTCTTGACCCTGAGCATTTAACTAATGTGGCTTCATTTCTAAGAGGATGCTCGAAAATAAAATTATATATGAAGGATAAGGAGTTCTATGCTCCGACTTTGTATAGCTATAGCCTAAATATCCTTGAATTGAAGCATATCGAGGAAGAAATTGAAGCTTCAATACGAAACAACAAAATAGAAGATGATGCAACAACAGAATTAAAAAAAATAAGAAAGCAGCTGGCACAGGTAGAAAGCAAAATTTCGGAGGGTCTAAACAGCTTTTTAAAAAATCCGAATAATAAAAATTACATTCAAGATTTCTTTGTTACAAGAAGACAAGGAAGACTTACTATACCAATAAAGTCTTCATATAAAAATATGATATCGGGAGTTGTCATTGAAAGCAGTGAAAAAACAGCATTTATGGAGCCTGAAAATGTCAGCAGGCATACTTCTAAATACAATGAGCTTAAATCAGAAGAAGCAATTGAGGAATATAAAATACTTTCATATTTGACCAAATGTATATATGACAACTTGTATAGCATCGAAAGAAATATTGAAGTTATGTCACATTATGATATGGTATTTGCTAAAGGAAAGTACAGCAAGGCTATCGGCGGGATTTCTCCGGCTTTAAATGAGCATGGATATATAAAAATTATAGCTGGAAAGCACCCTTTGTTAGAGGGAACAGTTGTACCTCTTAACATTGTAATAGGAGAAAATTTCAGGTCTTTGATAATTACCGGGCCTAATGCCGGAGGAAAAACTATAGTTTTAAAAACCATAGGACTTCTGACCTTGGCTATGCAATCGGGATTTCATATTCCTGTATCTGAGGGCAGCAATATGTCTGTATTTGATAAGGTGTTTGCTGATATAGGAGATGACCAGAGCATTGAAAATTCCCTTAGCACCTTTTCGGCACATGTAAAGAATTTATCGCAAATTATTAGACAGGCGAATAAATCTACACTATTATTATTTGATGAAATAGGAAGCGGTACTGAGCCAAATGAAGGAGCGGCACTGGCTATAGCAATACTTGAGGACGTATACAACAAAGGAGCTATAACTGTTGCGACAACTCATTACAATGAGATTAAAAACTTTTCATCTTCTCATCCGGATTTTGAGAATGCAGCTATGAAGTTTGACAAAGATACCTTAGAGCCTTTATATCAAATAGTTATCGGGAAATCAGGTGAGAGCAATGCTCTTTGGATTTCAAAGAAAATGGGCATATATGATGATGTATTAAAAAAAGCCGAGAGATATATGAGGGAAAAATCATATAATTTAAGCATAATAGATAAATCCAGAACAAGGTCAAAAAAAGAGATTATAGCTGAGGAGGCAAAGTACAAATATTGTATTGGCGATAGAGTCTATATAAGAGATATAAAGGATAGTGCTATTGTTTATAAGGAAAAGGACGAGTACAATAACATTGTAGTTTTACATGATAAGGAGTTTAAAACCTTTAATGAAAAACTGCTAAAGCTTGAAGTCACAGCAAAAGAGCTATATCCTGATGGATACGACTTAAATACACTTTTTGTTAGTTACCGAGAGCGAAAGGTCGAAAGGGATATAAAAAGAGGCTCTAAAAAAATGCTTAAAAAGATAAGAAAATATGGTATCGATAAGATAATAAATGATGAAATATAATATATATTTAAGCAGGAGGGGCTTAAAATGGTTTACAACACAGAGAAAATTTTAGATGAATTGATAAGTAAAATTTCAGAAATGAATGAGGTGCAAGCAATTGGTATAAGTGGTAGTAAAACACCACTTCCAAGAGCTGGTGAGGGTGATATTGATATTTTTATATATTGTGATATGATACCTACTCTCGAAAAAAGACAAACCATATTATCTCAATTAGGAACTAAAATACAGGAAAGCAAAATCAATATTTTCGAAGGAGGACATTGGGGTACTGGAGATTTTACACTTATAAACAACATTGAAACTTGGTTAATGTACTTTACCGTGAGCGAAACTATGGATAATGTAGAGTCTATACTAAATGGCGAATATCCTGATAAATTGGATAATTATTACTATCCTATAGGTCGTTGTGCTATGTTAAGAAATATCAGTATCCTATATGAAAAAAATGGTTTCTTGCATACCTTGAAGCAAAGATTATTTGAATATCCGGACAAATTAGCAGAGATATTATCAAAATACCATTTAGATGAACTGGAGGATACAGAGGATTTAGAACGTGCTGTAACTAGAAAAGATGTGCTGTTCTATCATTTTGCAATGGACATCGCAATTGACCATTTTCTCCAAGCGTTGTTTGCCATAAATAAAACCTATTTTCCAAGCAGAAAAAGATCTGTTGATTTTATTAAAAATTTTAATTTAAAGCCTAAACAATGTGATGAAAATTTGTTAGAGATTATTAGATTAGGTAGTTATCCAGAGGGAATTAAGCAATCTTTCACGCTATGGGAAAACATGGTCAATGAGCTAAAGAAAATAGAGGCTAATTAGTAGGAAGATATTTATTAAGATGATAAAAAATTAATTTTGTAATGAAAGATAAATAAAGACATTGGGATGTTTCAAATGTTTTAAACCTTAGCTTTACTCATGCTAAAAAATATATGAGATATCCCTTTGTCTTTAATTCCATTTCAATCTCTATTGAACTTATTTGTCTATAATGATACAAATAACATGAAAAACAGAGTATTTTTCATGTTATTGACATTGTAAACTATTAATTTTATATATTTTTGTTTTAACTAATCAAAATAGCAAACACTTATTTTTTTCGTAAAATAGGCAGCCAGAATTCACAAGTATTTGTGTCAATATTGATTATTTCTAAATCACCAAAAACACAAAAATTTTCTTCATAATCTGATTGTAAAAGCCATGTATTTCTGGCGTAATCTCCACCCTTTCCTTCATCTGAAGTAAAAACCGCATAATCACTTTCTATCAGCAATCTATAAATCAGTCCTTCAGGTACATTGGAAATGTCTTTTACTTCAACGCATTGCAAATAATCATAGCCATCTTGCATTCCTGTTTCCGAATAAAAATATTGTATCCTCTCTGATGGATTAACAATATTCTCAATTTCATCGATATGGTTTTGCAATTCAGTCCTTGCCGTTTTAATTATCTGTTCAAAATCATCTCCCCATTTGACAGACTTATTGACACCAACCAACTTAAATTGCTTCTTTTCTATTCTGGGCTGTCCGTTTTCTTTCAT
>DCPV01000179.1:3580-5033 GCA_002323775.1 Firmicutes bacterium UBA1535
ATATTACTCTCCTCCGATATAAGATTTTTATTATTGTAGCAAATTATACTTCCTGCTGATGTTACAGAAACCATGGCTTTAGAGCAATGCTTAAAGGAAGCATTTTCTTTTCTTACAGCTTTTGGAGAAACTCCGTGAAATTTTATAAAAGCTCTTGAAAACGCCTCATGAGATGCGTAACCATATTTTACAGCAATATCAATTATCCTTGTGTCAGACTTTTGGAGTTCAATTGCTGAAAAGGTTAGTCTTCTATTTCTAATATACTCGGTTAAAGACATCCCAAATACAAACGAAAACACTCGTTGAAAATTGTCATATGAACAACAAGTTATTTTTGCAACCTTATCATAGTCTATTTCATCTTCTAAATGTTCTTCAATATAATTAACAGCATCACTCATTTGTATTGTCCATTGCATCTAAATCCACCTCTTGTATAAAATTATACTATAATAATAATTGTAATATTTGATTTATAACGCCCTATATAATCAATTTATAATTATTCACTTGCCTTGAAATTATAAATTGGTTTAATAACAGATATAATTTCAACTGTATCCTTTATATTATCTATAATACTTTCTATAGGCTTATAAGCCATCGGAGACTCATCAATAGTTGATTTATTCACGCATGTGCTATAAATACCACTCATAGAGCTTTGATATTCTTCTATGTTTAAAATCTCCTTTGCCTTAGTTCTGCTCATTAATCTTCCGGCACCGTGAGGAGCTGAAAAGTTCCAATCATCATTTCCCTTTCCTATACCCAAAATACAGCCATCTTTCATATTGATAGGTATCAGCAATTTCTCTCCTTTTTTAGCTGATATCGCACCTTTTCTTACTATATTCGATTTGTGGTCTATATAATTATGAACTGTTTCAAAGCTATCCCCCGCTTTTAAATTAGTATAATTATCTAGTATCAAGCTAGCCATATGCCTTCTGTTTAATGATGCGTATTCTTGGCAAATTTTCATATCATGCAAATATTTTTCCCTGTACTCACCCTCTAAATAACACAATTCTTTAGGGATATTTAATTCTTTAGACTGAAATTCCTTGTTCATCTCTTTAATAGCTGATTGAATTTCCTTTTTTCTGCCTGAGCTTTTATATTTCTCTATTAATTCTTTTTGCTTTGCAAATAGTTCATCCTTTCCACTTATTAAATCAATAGCCAAATTTTGGTAATATAGGGCAACCTGATTTCCTAAATTTCTGCTTCCACTGTGTATAATTAAATATTTATTTCCATTATCATCTACGTCAATTTCAATAAAATGGTTTCCACCACCAAGAGTTCCAACGCTTTTCTCAATTCTTTTAGTATCCTTTAAATCACGATAGCAATATAATTCCTTTAGCTTATCAAATTTTACAAGTCTACCCTCATGAACATTTTTCCCATATGGTATATTGTTTCTTATTATATTATCAATCTT
>DCPV01000179.1:5249-5925 GCA_002323775.1 Firmicutes bacterium UBA1535
CCCAAATCAATATCCTGTTTGCCTAAATCTACTGTAAGCATTCCACAGCCTATATCCACTCCAACAATATTTGGTATAACCTTTTCGCCCAAATCAGCAGTAAACCCAATAACGCATCCTACACCGGTATGTACATCCGGCATAACTCTTATTTTGCAGTCTTTAAAGGCGTCTTGTTCAATTAATTTATTTATCTGAGCAACAGCCTCTGTCTCTACCAAATCTGCAAAAATTTTTAAATCACTCATTAAAATCACCCTTTCATGTATTAATACTTTCTCGCTTTATATATAATTATACTATATTTTTAATTATATTTTCAAATAATTTTATTAATAAAACTTGCTTATATAGCACATTTTACGTATAATGAATATCATTAAACAAAATGGTGCATGAAATGTACAGCATCTTGTTTTTTTATTTGCTACACTCTATTAGTAAGGGTATAAAATCTTAAAAAATCCAGCAATTCAATGATTGCTGAAAATGTTAAAGAATAGGAGATATACGACATGGCTAAAACAAAAAGAGGTAGCAATATTAAAAAAATACCTAACTGGCGAGGAACTTGTCCAATATGCAATAGAAGCTCTGTGAAACTATTATGGACAGCTGTTAAAGATGAGCAAGGCATTAAAGTCTGTAAGCATTGTGGAAATTAATAAATAACATG
>DCPV01000179.1:6164-7088 GCA_002323775.1 Firmicutes bacterium UBA1535
GTCATTTTTATCTGATTTTGAAAGTGCAATTGAATATATTGAGGAAAATTTGACTAATGACATTGATTTTGCTATAGCTGCTCAAAAAGCAAAGTGCTCATCATATCATTTTCAGAGGATGTTTTCTTCTCTTGTGGGTATACCTTTGTCTGAATACATTCGCAGAAGAAAAATGACATTGGCCACTATTGAAATTCAAAATTCTGATGTGAGAATTATAGATATCGCATTAAAATACGGCTATGACTCTCATTCGTCTTTTACTCGTGTATTTCAAACAGTTCAAGGCTTGAAACCGTCACAAGTGCGTATTAAAGGAACTCCATTGAGGTCATATCCTCCTCTTTCCTTTCAATTTGTTTTAAGAGGTATAGAAGCAATGCAATATCAAATTATTGAAACCAAGCCTTATAAAGTGTTTGGTACAGACCCTGTAAGAACAGATGGCTGGAAAAACGAGGATTTTTTAGATTATGGAGACAGAATTATCGAAAATGGCAGTCATGATGCAACAAATATTGCCGCAGGTTTTCCCGGAATAGCCCAAGAAATGATTTCAAAAGATGAATGGGATGTAGAAAAAGTTCATTTGCTGCATGGTATTCATTTTTGGGACGAAAAAGGAAATAAATATTTCATGTATGGTTGGGAATTGCCTGAAACTAAAGTTGATAAGCAGTTTACAATTTTAGAAATACCTTCTACAACCTGGGTAGTTGTAAAAGTTAAGCTCGACGGAGATCGTTCTGTTATACTAAGATGTTATAATGACCTATATATAAACTGGTTTCCATCTTCCGGATACGAGCAAGCTCCAAAATGTCCTGTCATTGAAAGACATGATGCAGAAAATGCTGAACTTTGGATGCCAATTATAAAAAAACAATAGAATAAGGGCTGTCTCAAAATGAATTTTATACACTA
>DCPV01000179.1:7237-10592 GCA_002323775.1 Firmicutes bacterium UBA1535
GTTTTATTTTTCGACAGCCCCCTATTAATTTTGTTGTTTTGAGTTTAAATATATAATTATAAAAAATTTATATGCTCCAAACTATTTGAAAATATAACAAATCTTCTTTCTGTAGAGTTGCTGTTGTCGATGTACCATCTGTGTATTCCTGTATCTCCAGTTGAAAAATAAGCATTTGAATTATTAGGTAAATTCAAAAAGCTCCTATAAAGCATATTTATTATTCCGCCATGTGCAACTATAGCGATTGTACTGTCCTTATCATTCTCATAAATTATTTTTGATAATATCGTCTCAGCTCTAAATCTGAATTCTAAGTCGCTTTCCATTTCATAAACTTTTGTATGAGGATATCTAATATCTGGTTTCGGATATTTTCTATCAGCTTCTTCTCTTGACAATCCTGCAATTAATCCATTTTGAAATTCCATTAAATTATCATCATAATCTACAGGTATTCCCATAGCTTCAGATAAGAAATTTGCTGTTTTCTTTGCCCTTTTTAATGGACTGGCAACAATTTTATCAATTTTGTATCTTTCTTTTACCCATTCTGCCATTGACTTAGCCTGTCTCTCACCAAGCTCCGTAAGTTCAAAATCAGCTCTGCCCTCTATGACATTTAATATATCGGCCTCTGACTCTCCATGTCTAATTACTAATAAATTCATAATTCACCTCTGCATTATAAATTAGCTTTAATTAACTTTAATTGTATCATGAAAAAATTATACCACATTTTTTGCTATATTGTAACATAATTCTACCAATAAACTCTTGCTCGAAAAATCTATTTTATGTATAATAATGTTATTAAAATAATGT
The DNA here is from genome assembly GCA_002323775.1 of Firmicutes bacterium UBA1535. Classification (GTDB taxonomy): domain Bacteria; phylum Bacillota; class Clostridia; order Tissierellales; family Sedimentibacteraceae; genus UBA1535. The sequence continues at coordinate 8,063 of DCPV01000179.1, forward strand.
AGTTCAAGATTTATATTTACATAGGAGAATTATAATGGCAAGAGCAAAATTTCAAGTATTAGTAATTCCTTATATTATTCAAAATAACCAAGTTAAATATGCTATGTTCCTAAGAGCTGATATGAATATCTGGCAATTTATTGCAGGTGGTGGAGAGGATAGTGAAACTCCAATAGAGGCTGCAAAAAGAGAGTCTAATGAGGAGGCAAATATTGATTATAATATGCCTTACTACCCGTTAGATACTTGCTGTAGTATCCCAGCTGAAATTTTTAATATTGCTGATAGAAAAAGATGGGGAGAAAATTGTTTTGTAATTACGGAATTTTCCTTTGCTGTTAATGTTAAAGATGAGAAATTTAATCTATCAAATGAACACACAAAATATAATTGGGTAGACTATGAGTCAGCAATGAAGCTTCTAAAATATGACAGCAATAAAACAGCTCTTTATGAATTGAATGAAAGAATAAAAAAGGGAATACTTGGCGAAGCAAAATAAGATGAAAATCTATTAAACAGCTAATAGAAAAATCTTTTTTATCGTTTAAAATGAAATTATAGAAATCCACCTAAAAACGTAATATTTCTTAGATGGATTTTTATAATTAAGGTTATTTTTTTCGTATGTAAAAATCTCTGACAAGTAATGCAGCCACTGCTATGGCTATAATAGAAAAATTTAAAGTATCCCATATATCGATAATTGGCTCAGCAATTATTTTTGATAAAACAAAATTTATTAAAACTTGCACTGGAATTACCAGCAATATAGATATCGCCGCTGCCAAGAGCTTTCTTGTTTTAAATATTTTAAATATTACAAAAATACACCATATAAATGCAATACCAATGACTGCCATTCTAATACCAATTGGTAAAATCATGCTGTTAGTTTTTATGAGATTATTTAAAACGTATAAAAAAGGAATTATCAAAACACTTAACGCTGCCATAGAGCAAAGTATTCCTTTTTTGTTAAATTTTATAACAGGAAAAAATATTATCCATGCAAATACGGAAGAACTTATCGGAAAAAGCGACCATGTAAATGTACCGGAAATTGCCATATCGCAAATAGCACATACTATAATACCGAGTAAAAGTGTTACAGAAAATGAAATAGCAAAGATATCTTGCAAAGATTTCAATCTTCTTTTAGTGTTTTTTTCTGCATATTGAAGTGCATTATCAATATTCTTTTCAATATTATCAATACTTTCTTCTTTATTATCAATATTTTTTTCTGTATCATCAATATTTGCTTCAGCACGCACAAAGCTGTCGCTGCTTTTTTTACCATTCAATAATTCACTCGTTGTCACTCCAAGTATATCTGAAATTGATGATAGGAGCGAAATATCCGGACAGTTTAAGCCCCTTTCCCATTTAGAAACTGCCTTATCTGTAATATTCAATTTATCTGCTAAATCTTTTTGTGTCATCTGTTTGGATTTTCTCAATTCAGAAATAAATTGTCCAATTTTTTCGTTACTCATAAATAAATTAACCTCTCTTTTATTAAGATTTTCGTTATACATACTCTCAACGAATATTGTACCTTAATTTTAATTTATAGCGTAATTATTTACAACCGACCATAGGTTTAATTGAGCAAGTATACCTATGGTCGAGAGTAATTTTCATTAGAAAATTAAAGAGAAACTCTATAATCATTTGATTGTAAAATCCTGATATCAATAATTTCATATGTAGTGTAAAGTTAAAATAAAAAGTTAGTATAAAATTAATTCTAAGATGCAAACCATTAAAAACCCATATGAAAATGATAGTATTTTCATATGGATTTTTTATCCCATGAAAGTAAATAGATGGCATAGCGCTTGACTTAATTTAGATTTTGTCTAAAACATTAGGAAAAAACTCTATAAGTCCCTCTGTCATTGTATCTGCCATAATTAAGGCTTGCTGTTCAATATCGTCAAATGTATTAATGCTATCCTCATATCTCCCCATCAGCATATAAACAGCTTCATTTTTTGTCATGGAAAGATGCTCGTATAACATTTTTCTCCATTCTTCTTCTGGACAAAACGGATTGATTCTTCCAAAAAATTCTGCAAGTTGATCTGCATTTGCATACCATCGCCTTTCAGCGTCAGCCGCCGACGCAGTGTCTCTCTCTTTTAAATTTTTAACAAGCTCTGCAGCTATTGTAAGGTGTTTTGTGAATAACTTTGTAAATTCTGAAACAACATCTGTCCCATAAAATAAATGTAATACCTCCGCAAAATCCTTTGGATTACGAAGAAGACGATTTGCAACAAATTCAAAATCTGGCAGTCCAAAAACTATGCTAAGGATAAGCATCCTTGTCCAATAAACATGCTGTTCCCACAACAATCGGATTTGATTACTTAACCTGTGCATTGAAACAAACCGCAGTGTTTCTCTTGCTTGAGTATACTCAAGATTTCTGTTGTTATATAACTTCATTTACACCCTCCTTTTCGCTAAATCTTACTTCGCCTTTATTATATGATTTTTCAAAGAAGATGTGTTTTGTACT
>DCPV01000203.1:0-307 GCA_002323775.1 Firmicutes bacterium UBA1535
TGTCATTACTTAATGTTTTTAAATACTCTAAGATTTTAAAGGATGATAGCAAGCTAAAACTTGAATGTAACAAGGAAAATGATGAAAGAACTAAAGCCATTAAAAGCAAAGCCGGCATACCAATTTTGCCTGTTTTATCAATTTTAATGATAATAGCAGGAATTATTGCAGGGTACTTTAATGTAACCGTGTTCTATACACTAATTATAGCTGCTATGTGTCAGGTTTTAATAAGTGGAATGATAAAGTTAATATATATGAAAAAAATGTAAAAAATTTTAAAATATATTAAAAATAATAAGAAAGT
>DCPV01000203.1:488-1486 GCA_002323775.1 Firmicutes bacterium UBA1535
TATTAAAAATAATAAGAAAGTGGGGACTGGTCGCACAATTAAAATTGTGCAACCAGTGCATGTATATGAATGTATCAATATGGCTAAAAATAATTATTATAATGGTTTTAGCAACTATTTCCATTTTAATTTTTTCTGGAAAAGGAAATTTTCTGATTGCTGGATACAACACCTTAGATAAAGAGGAAAAAGATAAATATAATATAAAGACTTTAGGAAAAGTAGTTGGAGGTGGTCTTGGAATTATCACAATTATTACTGCTTTAATTATGCTTTACAATGCCGAATTGCCTTCAAGATTATCATGGTTAAATCCTTGTGGAATATTAGGAACAGTAGCCGTCATGATTATTTTAGGAAGGACTGTCTGTAAAAAATGATATTATTTGTATTTACATTTGCTAAAATTAGAGATATACTATTTTAAATCTACATAATGTGAGGGCAATATATGGAACAGATTAATACAAAAAGGCTAAGAATGACTTTAGCTGATATGAATGACTTGGCTGAATTGGAGAGTATTGAAAAGGAATGTGATAAGTACTTTTTATTTGATCCTCCATGTGAAGATAATCATTCTTGTACAATAAAAGAATGTCTGACGATAGGCGATATTCCTCTCGGTGGGAAAAAGGAAAATTACTATTTTTATTGTATTCGACAAGATGGCATAATTATAGGCTTTATGGCGTATTATCTTGAGTATCATCAAAAAGATACAGCCTATCTTTCTGTTCTTTATATCAAAGAAGAATATCGAAAAAATGGCATCGGCGCCGAAATTGTTGAGGCATTAACACAAAAGCTTAGAACTGTTCAGATTAAAAAAATTAGATTACATGTTTCGTTGAGAAATGCAACAGCTATACGTTTTTGGGTTAATAACGGATTTGATAAAATAATAGATGTGGAATGTAATGGAAATTTATTTCCTGAAAATTTTGGCGGTATAGAGCTTATGAAGATTTTATCTTAGCATAGGCTTATATGAATTT
>DCPV01000203.1:1565-11519 GCA_002323775.1 Firmicutes bacterium UBA1535
TAGGCTTATATGAATTTGCAATTTTGGATATTAAAAATATATAAAATTCATATAATTTTTTTCAAAAAATTAAACTGTCTCATTGCATATGAATAAAAGATAGTTTATCATGATGAAAGAAAGAGAGGTGCTTTACATGGCAAATGAACAAAGCAAGGATTTTAATGCTATGTTGCAAGATAGCAAGGATATGCCAAAAATCAAAATAATTACTGACGAAGCGAGTATTAAAAAGTATGGTGGAAGTAGAATGTTTTTTGCCCCGCCGATTGATTATGATAAAATCATGAGACAAGTTCCAAGTGGTAAAGTGACTACGGTAGGAGCGATACGAGATTTTTTTGCCAAAACTAATAATTCGGATTTTACTTGTCCGATTACTGCTGGAATATTTGTGTCTATCGCAGCGTGGGCGAGCGAGCAGCGTAATGACGATAAAACACCGTACTGGAGAACACTAAAAGCAAATGGAGAGCTAAATGAAAAATATCCCGGTGGAGCTTTAGCTCAAAAAGAAAAATTAGAATCTGAGGGACACACTATCGTTCAACGTGGCAGGACAAATATTCGCTACTATCTTGACAATTATCAAGCTGTTATGCTTGAGCTTTAGATAAGAGAAGCTATGCAAATTTTGTTATTATAAAACTTATATTGATTAAATTATAACACAGGCAGCTAAATTACGACTATTTAGCTGCCTAAATTATTAATATAACTTTAAATCAGATTAATCATATTGTGAAACTTATGCAGAGGAAACCACAAGGTTTTTTATTCATACCTTGACTAATATATACAATAAATGGTAAAATCAGATGGACTTTATTAATTAAAATATTTTTGAAATTATACCTGAGGAAATTTGTACTTGTAAATTGAATTTGTACAAGCTTAAACATTCAGCAAATTTATAAGGAGTTACTTATGAGAAATTTAATAAAAAATGCAACAATAATTGATGAAGATGGTAATAGCTGTGCTGTAAACGTATTGGTTGAGGGGACATCAATAGTAAAGGTATCAAAAGAAAACATTGATATTCCAGCAATAGCATATGATTTAAGCGGTTATACCTTAATGCCTGGTTTCATTAATACACACGTTCATTTGATAGATTGTTTTGACGCATTTAATGAAGATAAATTAAAGAGATGGCTGATGTCAGGAATTACATATCTTAGAGACCAAGGTATTTTTTCACGAAATACTGCAAAAGAAGCAGTAGGGTGGAAAAATAAGATTGTACATTCTTCCTTATATCCGAGCATAGCTGTTTGTGGTAAATTTATTTCATCTATCAATGGATACGGTGGAGTTGAACCGCTTGGAGTATCAAATGAATACGAAGCGAGAGAAGCTGTAAAAATGCAGATTGACTGTGGCGTTGACCATATAAAGATTGCTTTGGATAATGGATATGATGCTTATACCCAAAGCTTAGATACATTGCCATTTGAGCTTTTATCTGCTATTTGTGATGAAACTCATAAGCTGGGAAAAAAGGTTTCAGCACATGTAAATAAAAGTGACAAGCTAGATATATTGCTAAAAGCAGGAATTGACGAAGCAGCACATGCCTGCTATGACCATATCTCTGAGGATAGCTTGAAGTTTATGGTTAGAAATAATGTGTTTATGACCCCAACATTAAGTGTATATGGTGAAATTTTAACAAACTGGGGTGCACCTTTACTTTATGGAGCAATGGATAATACAAAACGATTTGTTGAAATGGGTGGTGTTATCGGTCTTGGTAATGATTATATCAATGAAAAAGAAATTTGGTCTCCGGTAGGTATGCCTATTATGGAAATAGAGTTATTGCAAAAGGCAGGATTAACAATGCAGCAAATAATATCCGCTGCAACAACTGGAGGGGCAAAAATAATTGGAAAGAATAATTACGGAGAAATAAAAGAAGGTTACATGGCAGACTTAATTGCAGTAAAAGGAAATCCGTACGAGTTCCCATATTTATTGTCAAACATTAATTTTGTAATGAAAGCTGGCATTGTTGTAAAACAATAAGGTTAAATAAAGAGCATTAGCTCTATATAATAAATGTAACAAAGCTATAGAAAATTTGTATTAGTTGTAAATGGAGGATTGAAATATGTCAATTGAATATCAAGCAATGTTTTGGATGAGAAATGTTTGTGAAAGCGATTTTAATACTATTTTGCAAGAAAATAATCTTGATGATAGTATTATCGAGGGATTAATAGAATTTAGCGATTTACTAAAGAAGATATATGAAGATTACCATTCCTTTGAAGTTTCAACTACTGAAAGTGTACTAACAAAAATCGGAATTATGGCAGATGATTTAGAAAATTATCATAATCTTACTGAAACAATAGATTGCTTGTATGGTATTGCTAAAGTAGGTATTTTGCAAGTAGACGGAATAGATTCCTATTTTACTGTTCAAAAAGATGTCTTTAGAAAAGAGTTTAAGAAATCAGTAGCACTTCCATTTGAAATACTTGAAAATCACTCTTTTTATTTTAGATACTATAAAAAAGGGAAAGAAGTTTCTTCTTACAAGCTGTGTGATACATTCAACATTTATTATGATAATAATAATTTTATGATGAGCAGCTTAAAATATTTTGTAGATAGAATAACTGAAAAAAATGTCAAGGAAGATTATGCAAAAACAGATATGCTTTTTTACATAGCTGATTATGACAGTGTTTTGCTCAATAAAACTACGAAAAGAAAAGAAGTATGCCCTAAGAGGTTTGGAATTTCTAAAACCTTAGGCAATCAAGATGAGCTTTGGACACTTATAATGAATACACTTCATGACGAGCTGAAAATGAATCATGATATTTCATTAAATCCCTATGTTTTTCCTGCTTGGAATTACAAATTTTTAAATAAGAAGAAAACTATTTGCACCTTTAATATCGGCACTGACAGGTTATTTGTGAGATTGCCTTTATCATATGAATTAGCCAAAGAGTTGATTATAACAAGAAATAAACTCCCTCAAAATATTAGAGAGTGTATTGAGAAATTCGGCTGTGTTCGTTGTGGAAAATGTGCAAACGAAAGTAATATTGAAATTATTGACGGAATTAGACTGTGCAAATTAAATTACAGCAACTTTGTTACAGAGGATTCAAGAATAATTGCGGTTAAATTGAATTCAAAAGATGAGGTAGAGCTTATAATAAGATTGATTAGAGAGCTTGTTGCTTAGGTTTTTGGATAAATTTATACAATGGAGGATTTTAAATGGCAACTTGGATTGCACATATGAGAATAGCAGAACATTTTATGAATAAAGATAATCGTTTAAACAACCCTTATTTCCTCGTAGGCAATATCGGTCCGGATTGTGGAGTTCCAAATGAAGATTGGAGTAAGTTTACACCTGATAAGAATATAACTCATTGGACTTTTAAGGATGGTAAAAATATTGATGCTGATGATTTTAAGCAAAAATATTTGATAGATATTGATGAAAGATTTCCTTTTTATTTAGGTTATTATTTTCATTTAATTACAGATATTGAGTGGAAGAAAAAGTTTGATGCTAGATATTTTCAATACTTAGAAAAGGATAAAAGCTTTATATGGACTATTAAGAAAGATTGGTATGGACAAGACCATTTATTTTTAAGAAATAATCCTAAATCAATATTTTATACTATGTTTTCAAAAATAACTGAATTTGATAATTTGTTTTTTGACTTTTACCCGTCGGATGCCTTTATCAGACAAGTAAATTATATTACAAATTTTTATTTGTCAAATGACGAAAATCTTGACAGGGAGTTTCCATATTTATCAAAATCAGATATGGACGAATTTGTTGCTGAAACGATAAAAGTTTTAGAAAGTATTAATCCAATTAAAGATAATTAAATTATTGCAGAATAAATTTTTTATGTCGGCAGATATAGAATTTTATGGGAAGAATTTTTTGAAAATTCTTCCTATTTTATTTTTATACTTTTTAAAACTATATAAATTAATTCATCTATAAAATCAAAATATTTTGCCAATCATGCTTACTTGAATATTAGGCAATTTAGTCCATAAGCATTATGTTTCGATATGAAAATCAACGAATTTTTTAGATGCAAGATTTTATTATAAGTATCCATGTGTTTTTTTAGCTAAGATAAAATTATACATTATAATACTTAAAATGCAAAGCTATTCTAAAGAATATGTGATATGATTTTTTTATTGCTTTTAAATTCATAGCATATGGAGGTATTAAATGATTCATATTGAAAGAGCAACAATTGAGGATGCTGAAGTAATAGTTAAAATTAAAAAAAGCGCATATGAAGATGAAGATATTCGTTTTGGCAAGGGCAAGGGTGAATGCGTACAGTATATCGGAGATGTTAACTTTATATCATGGTGTATCAATCGTTATATATTATATAAAATAATGCTTGATGATATAGTGATAGGTACATTTTGGCTAGACCATGAAACTGATGATAGATCTAATCATTTTGAGCTACAGGATTTTTGTATAAATCCTATATATCAAAATAAAGGATATGGTGCTAAGGTTATAAAACTAATGGAAGAACAGCATAAAGACATAAAAATATGGACCTTATCTACTTTTAAATTCAGCTTTAAAAATCAGCATTTATATGAAAAAATGGGTTATGTGAAAATTGGACAAGATAAGCGTGGCTTCCAGTATGAAAAAAATATTGATTAAGTTCTAATTATAAATAATTGCATGGAGGTAATTATGATTAAAATTTTGTGTTCCAGTATAGAGGACGCTCAAATAATAACAGAAATAAAAACAGAGGCCTACAATAAGGAAATCTTTAAATATCTTAAAAGAAATGGAGGTCCGCCAGGTTATGATGATGTTGACTCACAAATAGAGATAGTAAATAAGTTTTTAGCCTATAAAATTATGTTAGATAACATAATTATAGGAGCATTCTTTCTTATACCAACCAAAGAAAATGTAATGTGGTTTGAAGATTTTGTAATTAAGCCTGAATATCAGGGGAAGGGATATGGCTATCAAGCTATGGAATTAGTTGAAAAATTGTATCCTAATATAAAAGAATGGAAATTAACTACGCCTGTATTTAGCATTGGAAATCAGCATTTATACACTAAATTTGGTTACCAAGAAATAAAAAGAGATAAAGACATGATTGAATACTCTAAATTTATAGGATATAATTAATTAAAACGAAATTTATTATAAATGGTGATTATATGGATTGGCAAAGTGGAATGAATGAGGCAATAAAATACATTGAGGATAATCTTGATAAGAGTATAGATTATGAAGTTACTGCAAGGTTTATATGTTGTTCTGTCGGTGAATTTCAAAGAATTTTTTCAATATTAACCGGAGTTTCTCTATCTGAGTATATTAGACACAGAAGATTAACAGTAGCAGCATTCGATTTGCAAAACAGCAATGAAAAAATTATTGATATAGCATCTAAATATGGATATGATTCTCACGCATCATTTACAAGAGCTTTTCGAAAATTACACAACACAACGCCTTCTTTGGCACGCAGAGAAGGTGTTATACTCAGAACATACCCTAGAATTTCATTTAATTTTATGGTACAAGGAACAAAAGAGATAGATTATAAAATTGAAGAAAAAGACTCAATAACCTTTATTGGCATAAATAAAAAAATGAGCACTAAAAACAAAGAGCATTTTCATAGTATTTGGCTATTTTGGCGAGAGTTTGAAGAAACTAGGATGTACGATATATTAAAGAAATACTCTGATGAAGAACTTGTATATGCTGTTTCAACACATTGTGATGAGCAAGATTTCTTTAACTATATGGCATGTGTTAAATACAACGGTTCACCTATTAATGACAACTTAGAATTGCTTACTGTCAAGCCACAAACTTATGCTGTTTTCGATGTTCCTAAGCAGGATGAATCTAATATAGGTGGGTTTATTGAACGTATCTATAACGAGTGGCTGCCTTCTACTAGATACAAGCTAACCGGAGACGCTGAAATTGAATGCTGTAAAGATGACGGAACTGTTATTCTAATGCCTATTTTATGCCTAGCCTAAATTATATAAAAAATAAACATTTTCTGAGTGATTATCAATCTGTAATGTCTGAACTTTAGTAAGAGGCTGCTTATTCCTAGGCAGCCTCTTAATTAGATAGAAAATCTATGTTATAATATAGAAATTTCTTTTTTACCCTTTGTTTTATCTATGGTATTAGAAAGCATTGGAAATAGCTCACTGTAATTCAAATTTTTGTAATCTAAATTCACTCCACCACAATACATTGACAAAGGAATCTTTATACTGTTGTGTATTATTGGATTTCCATTTAAGTCAGTGATTTTTTTAGCTACTTTCTTTACTTCTTCAATGTCATTAAGACCTGTAACTAAAGCAAATTCATCTCCGCCTATTCTAAACAAAAGCATTTCTTCAGAAGAATTTTCGTCTATTCTTCTAAGACATTCCAATATAGCTTTATCTCCTGCTTCGTGGCTAATTTCATTTATTGGGTATAAATTAGCTATATCGAAGCATAAAACGTATGTATCCTTTCTTCTTTTAAGCTCGTCATATAATTCTGAAATATCAAATTTTCTTCTTGCCATAATAATTTTTCCTCCATTATACTCAAATTCAACTTCAATTTTGGGAAATAACCCGGTAAACCTATCTTTATTTCTAAATGCTTGCGGAGGCTTGCCCCATACCTTTGTAAAAGCTCTTGTGAATACTTCATGAGAATTATATTGATATTTCAATGCGATATCAATAATAGAATTGTCGGTATTTATAAGTTCTTCGGCAGCATGTGTAAGTCGTCTCTTTGAAATATATTCCTTTATACTAAAACGAAATACGTATCTAAAAAGCTTTTGAAGACTAGAGAGTGAACAATAGCATGCGCTTGCTATGTCCTCCTGTGATATTTCGTCACATATATTATTTTCGATATATTCCAATGCTTCGGTTAATATATAAAAATTTTTCAAAGAAACTACCTCCATTTAATAAGGGTTAAAGCATTTTTTTTAAATATTGATCAATATCATTATGGCAATTATAGCAAATGTAAAACTGTATTTCTTGATTTTTTGAGCATGAATTATTAAAGTCTTAATTCTGTTAGATAAAAGTTTTTCTTAACACATACAAGTTATTTCATTAAAATTAATAATTTTAATAATAATCTTCATAACAAAATTACTACCTGCTTCATTATAGCATAAAACGATAGAGAGAAGTTATGATTTTAGCTCAAGACAAATATTTTTATTCAACTTCTTGTCTTATAATTATCTCACATAATTACATACTGCTGACAGTGCTTCATATTCTTGTTTTAGCAAAATGCAATATATATATATTTATATGCAATATATAGTTGACATTAAGAAATATATAATATATAATACAATTATAAAAAGAAAGGAGGACTTCCGTGAAAAATAAAAAAATCAAAATTGCCAGAATTGAATGTGATATGAGTCAGGAGGATTTGGCTAATATTGTTGGAGTAACACGACAAACCATTGGTTTGATAGAGTCCGGAAATTATAATCCAACATTAAAGCTTTGCATTGCAATATGTAAAGCTCTTAATAAAAATTTAAACGACTTATTTTGGGAGGAAATACAATGAAAATCAAGAAAATCAAAGATGAACGCATCTTACAATTAAACAACAAAATTCAAAGTGAAGCCTATTTTGTAGTACTACTTCTTTTGTTTATATCTATTTTTGTAAAATTCTACGTAATGGATATGTCATTATCGCATTATGCAGTTGAACTTGGCATTATTATTTTATCAACAGTATATATCACTGTAAGGAGTATGATAATTGGATACAATTTCATTAATACTTCTAAAGGTGCAAATATATTGACAGTATCGGCTATATTAACTTTAAGCCTCGTTATAAGCATTATAAATGGAATAAGAAACTATTCTCTATATAATGATAAGTACACTGGGATATTTGACGGACATTTTATTGCAGTATTAGTGGTTACATTTGTTTCTGCACTTATTTTTATCTCTGCTTTATTTGCTATATTATATTTTCTCAATAAAAAAGGGCAACAAAGAATTGAAAAAAAGCTGAATGAAGAAGATGAGCGTAATTGATTTTTTTAATCAATCACGTTTAGGGAGAAGATTTCATTACAAATAAATCATAAAATTATAAAACATTTTTTGATAAGCATTGAATATAAATTTAAACCTTGCCCTAAAATAATAAATATGATAAAATGTGTGTATCTCCAAGCTGTATTCGAGCTTGCAGATATAAAAAACTTAGGTGTTTTGCTACGTAAAATTATACGTAACTATAACTATGATAAAATTAAAAATTTAAAGAAAGGTGTGAATTATTATGTTTCATAAAAGTTCGTCATTACTCCATACAAAGTCGATGTTTTGATTTTGGGCGATATTTTGTATGGAGTAGATAATCGCTGTAAATGATAGACATATCGGCTTTGTATCCTTATTCGTAGGCAATTAACAATTGCAAACAATCATTGATTGTTTATAAATTAATATAAGAATTAGGAGATGGAGTCATATGAAATATCAAAAAGCAAATGCTGTTTTGCCTGAACATTTGCTGTTGCAAATTCAAGAATATGTTCAAGGTAAATATCTGTATATACCTGCACCCTGCGAGTCACGTAAGGCTTGGGGAGAAAATTCAGGTGCACGTGAGAGCTTGTATAAAAGAAATGAAGAAATTTATTGCAAATATAAGCAAGGAATAAATATTGATGAATTAGCAGAGATATATTTTCTTTCTATTCATTCAATTAAAAAAATAATATATGGGAAAAAATAAAAAAAAGCTGTTGTAAAACAAACTTATATACTTTGTGCGATTGAATATTTTAACAAATCAATCATATATAGTTTGTTTTTAAACAGCTTTAAAATTTTATCATCTTTGGTACAATTTAAAACAAATTCTCGACATTAATTATCCTATCAACCCAATCCTTATAAAACTTTTCCTCGTGAGAGACTAAAATAATACTGCCTTGAAACTCCCTGATTGCATTTTCTAGCACTTCTTTTGTTTCCTTATCAAAATGGTTAGTAGGCTCATCCATAATTAGAAAGTTAAATGGAGTTAGAATTAACTTGCAAAGCTTGACCTTTGACTGTTCACCACCACTTAGACTGGAGATGCTCCTGTCAATATGCTCTTGCTTAACTCCACAGATTGATAAATTCTTTATAATTTCTTTTTTAATCATGGCTGGATAAGCATCTGATATAATTTCATAAGGTGTTTTATTGTTATCAGCCCAGTTCAAGTCCTGCTCGTAGTATCCGATTTTGACATTGTCAGTAAACTTAAAACTCCCAGACATGCAAGGTATTTGGCCAACTAATGTCTTTAATAAAGTAGATTTACCTATACCATTAAACCCGGTTATAACTAACTTTTGTCCTCCCCCAATTGAGAAATTTAATTTTGGCAGAATAGGGTAATAATAACCAACCTCTAAGTTTTTTACACTAAGAGCTTTAAAAGAAGGCAAAGTAGTCTTTGGAAATACAAACCTCGGTTTTTCAACGTAGCTTGGAGGCTCTAGTCTTTCTAGCCTATCTAATTGCTTTTGTCTTCCTCTGGCCATCTTTGTTTTTATTCCTGCCTTATATTTGCGTATAAAATCTTCTGTTTTTTGAATTTCTCTTTGCTGAGAGTTATATTGTCTAATATAATCTTCTCTTAAGAATGTTTTTTGCCTTAAAAATTCAGAGTATTTGCCATTATATTTTTTTATTGTGCCAAATTCTATGTCGCAAATTCCAGTAGTTATTTTTTCTAAAAAATCAAAATCATGCGATACAACAATAAAAGCACCTTTAAATGCAGACAAATAATTAGCAAGCCAATCGACATGCTCTTTATCAAGAAAATTAGTAGGCTCATCAAGAAGT
>DCPV01000203.1:11740-11899 GCA_002323775.1 Firmicutes bacterium UBA1535
TAGGCTCATCAAGAAGTAAAACGTCAGGTGATGTTAATAAAAGCTTTGCCAATATTACTTTAGTTTTTTGTCCGCCACTAAGCTCGCCGATAAATTTATCTGTTCCAATCACATCTAGCCCAAGTCCTACTACTACCTTATTTATTTCATAATCTATAG